>CANFUJ010000237.1 GCA_947450165.1 Chitinophagaceae bacterium | reverse complement strand
TTGTGTCAAAGTGTATGATAATTAAACAATATAATTTCCAAACCACAAAAGTCGATTTGATGAAAATATGTTTTTTGAAATTGTTTGTTTAAATTGCTTTTTAATAAAACATATTTAATCAATACACCCGATCATGAAAAAAATAATATTTGCGCTCGTAATCATTTCCTTATTAGGTCATAGTTGTAGCCCAAAATTTGATCCAGCTAATTCAGCTAACCATAGACATAAATTTAGAAGCTAAATTTATTCAAGAAAATTATCTTAGGTACGGATTCTCTCTTTTTTCATCACCAATATTTGTTTTTTCCCCATGCCCACTATACACAATGGTTTCATCGGGTAATACAAATAATTCATTTTTAATGCTAGAAATCAGCGTTTCAAAATTACCTCCAGGAAGATCTGTTCTGCCAATACTTCTATGGAATAAAACATCGCCACCAATTACAAATTTTTGTGATTTACAATAAAAACTCAAACTGCCAGGGCTATGTCCAGGGGTGAAAATAGAAATGAGTTCATCATTATCAATTTGAATTTTTTCGCCGGCTTCAATATATTTCAACGGGCCAGCATAGTTATCAAACGGCATATTGTACATCAACCCACTTGTAGGCGCATAATCCAATACTTGCTTTTCGTTTGGATGAATTTGAGGCGTCAATTTATACGTTTCAGATATAAATTTATTTCCAAAAACATGATCTAAATGGCAATGTGTATTGAGCAATATTTGTGGTTTTAATTGATTGGATAAAATAAATTGAGCGAGAATTTCGCGTTCTTCATCAAAATAACAACCTGGATCAATGATGATACAATTGTTAAACTCATTATAAAGCAAATATGTATTTTCTTGGATTGGGCTAAATTGAAAACATTTGATGTTGAGCATTAGATGAATTTTGTTTTAAGGATTAATCTTAATCAACTAATTTAGTATTTATTAATACGAAACCGATTATGCCAAAGTTCAGTAGAATATTTTTGTTTTCATTTTTTTTATGTTGTTTTTTCAACAATATTGATGCTCAAGTTAACGCCGTAACTTTTGGCAAAAACAGGGTTCAGTTTAAAAAGTTGAAATGGAGTTATTATCAATCTGATAATTTCAATGTTTATTTTTATTCGAATGGACAAGAGTTGGCCAAATATGCTTTGCAAGTTGCTGAAAAAGAATTATCGGATATTGAACAAGCCGCAGAATATAGTTTACAAAGAAGGGCAAATATTTTGGTTTATAACAACTACAATGATTTTCAGCAATCCAATGTGGGATTAAATACAGACATTTTAAACAGTGGCAGTTCAACGCAATTGGTCAACAATAAAATGCTGGTTTACTTCGATGGCAATCATGAAAAATTAAAAATTAAAATCAGAGAAGGCATTGCGGATGTGATTACAAAAAACATGCTATTTGGCGATAATTTGGGCGAAGTAGCTAGTAATCAAACTTTTTTAGATTTACCTAAATGGCTTACTGATGGCTATGTTGCTTATTTAGCAGAACATTGGAATACGGCTTTAGACGATGAATTGAAAGGAGAAATACTAAGTGGTGATTATAAAAAATTCTCAAAATTTAGTGCTGCAAATCCGTCTTTGGCGGGTCATGCATTTTGGTATTTTATTGAAGAGAAATATAAAAAAGAAAACGTAACATTCTTTCTTTATGTTGCCCGCACAAATAAAAGCATCAACAAAGCAAGTTTGCAAATCACAAAAAAATCATTTAAAGCTTTGCTTGCAGAGTTTATGATTTACGAAGAAGAAAAATACGAAAACGATCTTAGAAAAAGAAAGGCTTATCCAAAAGGCAGTTATGTTGATGGTTTTGAGATTACACCTCAATTAGATTATTATCGATTTAATGTAAATCCAATTAAGAAGAACAATTCATATTTAGTTACACAATTTAAAAAAGGAATTGTACGAGTTTTATTAAATGATGAATATGAAAATACCACGTTGTTGAAATTTGGCATCGGGACTACACAAAAAAACATCAACCCCAATTATCCAATGATGGCTTGGGATCCAAAGGGAACGAAATTTACAATCGCATATTCTGAAAGGGGAAAACTGCTTTTGCTCTTATTTGATGCAACCACAAAAGAGAAAAAATGGGAAATTGATTTGACGGATAAACTGGACCAAATTCAGGATATGAAGTACATGCTCAATAGCAGAACATTGTTATTATCCGCTGTTAAGAATGGGCATACCGACATTTTTACGTTTGATTTAGAGAAAGAAAAACTTACACAAATTACCAATGATGTTTATGACGATTTAGATGCCACATTTGTGAGTTTCCCAAATAAGACTGGGATAGTATTTGCTAGTAATCGACCAACAGCAACTGCTGAAAATGGCGATACTATTTTACCAAGCAATAATAGATACAACATTTACATGGTAACCAATTTTGGAGATAAACCAGAGTTGAATCAAATTACCAAACTAACTGATTTAAAATATGGCAATGCAAGGTATCCTGCGCAGTACAATGTCAATCATTTCACGTTTGTAAGTGATGAAAATGGGATTGCAAATAGATACGCAGGTTTTTTCACCACAAAAAATATGGGATCAGATACTTTGATTTTAATCGGTGATGACATATTACGCAATCCAACCAAAATAGAAATAGACAGTGCATTACAAGCTCAACAAAAAATAGAAATAGATTCAGTAGCTGTTGTATCAATGACTTCAGATTCGACGTATACATTTCCTTTAACTAATTATGAAAGCAGTTTAGCAGAAACCAAAACAGCAGGAGATGACAGAATGCTTAGTGAAGTAACGCGTTCGGGAAATGAAAAGAATCTGTACAAATTAAAACTCGATGCAAACGCGCTTTCAAATAGAAATGTAACAGCACAACCAACGGAGTTTGGAAAAAAATTGATGCGTGAAAGCAAGAAAACAAAAGTTGCCAGTGCGAAAAATGTTTCAGCAAATGATGTAAGACTAAAACCCGAATCTGATTTTCAAAATGAATTTGAAAAAGAAAAAACGGATACCACCGCTGTTGGCAC
>CANFUJ010000236.1 GCA_947450165.1 Chitinophagaceae bacterium | reverse complement strand
TGTTATAACCAGTATTGCCTCTTTAAGATTGTTATTCCATGGCATACAAATAGCTTATCCAAGCCTTCATATTATCAGACTAACCAACTTCTGGGATGTGTGCATTGCCGCGATAATACCCTGTTTCTATCTCTATTTTGAAAACATCATCAACGAAGTCAAGTTTAATAGGGACAATTTGAAGCATTTTATTTTGCCTTTTTTGCTGATCGGGGTTTATTTGATAGGTTTTTTCTTTATTTGTAACCGTTACTACGATGTAATACGGATGGTTTTATCGGCTATTCTTTATTTAGGATACATAATCTACTCCACAAAAGGATTTATACTATTAAAAAACAATATTTGGTTTAGAAAATCAGAAATCAAATCCGTACAACTTCAAAATAAGTTGATAAAAAATTGGAGTATATTTTTATATATAGCTTTTATATTGATTCTTCTTATTCGAATTATAGAAACAGTCATTACAAAGAAATTTGGCCAATTCGATAACAATTACCTTTGGATGCCGAGTTTAATTTGGATAAGTATCTATGTAAAAATCATCCTGACACCAGAAATACTTTATGGTTACAACTTTTTGAATAAATCAATCGATGCTGCAGCAGAAAAGGTGGTACTCAATAATATCTGGCTAATTGATGACAACGAGACGACCATCACGAGTGATAAGGATAAAAAATTACAGGAGAAAGTAAAACCAATGCTGAAGTTATATATCCATCAAATAGAAGAGTTTTCTTTTTATTCCGATGCTTTTAGAAATACTGATTTGAGTGTTGAGGATATATCTATAGAGACAAAAATCCCTGTTAGCCATATCAATTTTATTTTCAAATATCATTGTAGAGAAACATTTACTGATTTCAAAAAAATTGTTCGAATTCATGATGCCACCAAGCTGATTGAAAGCGGATTTCTTAAAACCAACACCATAGAATCGCTATCTATTCATTGTGGTTTTTCATCTTATAATACTTTTAATATGGCTTTTAAAAGTATTACCGGGCATACAACGCAGGAATATGCGAAGAGGTATTAGAAAGCATTTCCCAAGGGTAAAGTTGGAACTTAGTGCTATCAAAAATCAATTATCTTTTTTGGGGTTTGGGGTTTGGGGTTTGGTGTTTGGGGTTTGTTGTTTGTTGTTTGTTGTTTGTTGTTTGAAGCCTCATCCCAAATCCTTATCCCGAAAGGTGAATGAAGTTGAAACACGAATGCGCGTAAACGCGATTTTTTTTGACACAAAGGCACAAAGACACGAAGTTTTTGAATAGAACAAAGATGCTAATAAATGGAATTTGCGCTCAACCTTTTGAACCCATTGAACGTTTTGAACGTTTTCTTGACGCACGAAGTTTTTTGTTTAGAGCGAGAAACAGAATGTGAATGAAGATAAAAGTCAAAACGCTTCGATCGCTCTCGCGCTCATTCTCGTTCTGACTTTTATTGCCCCCTATTTGAATCTACAATCATTTTTTTGACTATTCTTGTAAACGTTTTTTCCCTGATAAGCTGCTCAATTGATATATGCATGCTATAATTCCAATTGTGATCTGGATCGGCAGGAATGTTCATTCGTTCTTCCACAACTTTTTTTCTTTTAAGTTGATCATCAACCGATAATAAATCTTGAAATAAAAAAACAGCCCACATTGCCTTTGATTGAAGATGATTGTTAATAATCAATTTGCAAATTTCCGAATCTGCTTTTGCGGGCGCTTTGCCCGTTTTTAAAAGGGAATGATTATAAAAAAATTGTGTTTGCGCTTTATTTTCTGTCCACCATTCCCTAATCGTACTCATATCATGAGTAGAAGGTGTTACCACAGTTAAATAAGGCGCATCAATTGGATTAGAAAATCTTTCATTAGATTTCTTAGGCATTCGTTGTACTTGAAGCGATAGGATTTCTCTGCTTAGTAAAGCGGGTTCAACGATATCAGGAACCATTCCCAAATCTTCGGCACAAATCAGCATTTTTGTACTTTGTTGTAAAGCATCTAATTTTTCTTTTGCCGATTCATCCCAAATTTCATTTTGATTTTTGTAGAAATACTGATTGTATAATTCAACGAGTTTTATCTGTTCTTCTTCCGAATAACTTTTAAATGCATTCGTTAGTTGCATATCAATTCTAAAATGAAATTGCCCAGCATTTTTTTCATCTTTCAATAGAATTACATCTGCCAATAAATCATACAATTTATATTTTATGGAGTCAGACACATTGTTTTTAAAACAAAATTGTTCAAGTTTCTTTTCTGTGTTTAATGTTGATTTAAATTTCCCATCTTTTAATATATAGCTTTCAACCCATTCAGCATCTTCACCAAACAAAGCGCTTAAAAAATCATTGCTTGTTATAGGATTACAAAATCTCTGTTCGTCAAATACCAAACCTACATTTTTAAAATCCGATTTTTTAACTGCAAGAACTGGTTCGAAATGGCCAAAAATCCCAGAAATAGCATGAATTGGCACAGACCAAATTCGGAAAAATCCTAAAATATGATCAACACGAATAGCATCAAAATATTTATCCATGTATGACATACGCTTTCTCCACCATTGGTAGTTTTCCTTTTTCATGGCATCCCAATTGTATGTTGGGAAATTCCAATTTTGGCCTTTGGTTGAAAAAGCATCAGGTGGCGCTCCAGCTTGAAAATCTAAATGAAATAATTGTGGACTCATCCAAGTATCCACACTAAATCGGCCCACGCCAATTGGCAAATCCCCTTTGATGATTACCCCATTTTTATGTGCGTTATCAATTGCTTTTTTAAGTTGAACATGAAGATGATATTGCGTAAAAT
Organism: Chitinophagaceae bacterium; assembly: GCA_947450165.1. Lineage (GTDB taxonomy): Bacteria > Bacteroidota > Bacteroidia > Chitinophagales > Chitinophagaceae > Ferruginibacter. The sequence continues at coordinate 229 of CANFUJ010000236.1, read as the reverse complement.
AATAAAAGGCAATCTCTTCAAAAAACGCACTCGATGGATCACATAACTGCTTTACCTGCTTTTCTTGATACTCCGCAAATTCATTCCAATTGAAATAATTTACTGTTTTGAATTTATCCCTTAAAAAACAAAACGCGGCATAAGGTTGAAGCCATTCCTGATTGGCTTTAAAGAAGCTTTTAAAAGAAGCCGTTTTTAAAAACTCTAGCTTTTGCTTTCTAAATATGCC
>CANFUJ010000235.1 GCA_947450165.1 Chitinophagaceae bacterium | reverse complement strand
ATGATCCGGATGCGCTTGTTGAATAACTTCAATAATTGCTTTTTCGGCTGCATGATCCGCTTCTGTTACAAGGTTATTGATGCCCTCTTTGTTGGTAATTTTAAAATTTCCATTAAAATAATGCTGCAACTGTGCTGCCCCGGCCTGAACGGCATTTAATAAAGTAGTTTTAAACATGCGGCAAAGATAATGAAATGATGGAAGAGAGATGATGGATTTTGGATGAGGGATACTGGATTTGATTTTGTTCAGTTTAGTGCTTTCAACACCAAAAATATTGTGGATGCTTGATGTACAATATTAGTTCGTGAAATTAATTGACTTGACTAAAAAAATAATGGAGAATTTTTATAAATATCAGAGTGAATTCTACAACTGTTTGAATTTTATATTTGTAACTATAAGCTATTAAAGGAATGATTTTAAATTCATTCCTTTAATAGCTTTTTTTTATTTTCTTTAGTCTAAAAAAGATTATTTAGATTTCATGAATTCAATCATTTTATTTTTTCTCATTTATTGGATATTTTGAATCTTCTTCGAGAGTATATTTTGGGTTATTTGTCCAATCTTCTTTTTCCGGCAATTCGACCAAAGACAGATATTTTTTCTTATTGATGTTTATTTTATAAAAATAATCTTTTCCCGGTTCAACTTCTAACCATTCTTCTTGAGTTCTACCTGCAATATTTGTTGTTATAATGACTCTTCCTTTTGAGAAAACTGTAAACTTTGCAGATTGTCCAACATAGAGTGAAAATGGCTTTTGGTTACCAACTTTTACATTACATTCCAATATTGAACCGATTAAGCTTTTGTTTCTCAAAAACCAAATTGTTGCAGTTTTAGAATTTTTTTGAGCAAAAACATTTTTTTCCATTAATAATGATAACAGGAAAAAAGAAAATAGTAGACATTTTTTCATTTTTAATACTTTAATGACATTTTATGATAATAAATAAACGTTTGACTAAATAGGAATTTTTAAAACCCAAATCTATAAGTAACTCCAAAATTTAAATAATAATTAGATGTAAAAACTTTCGAAGTGTTTTCACTAATTACATCATCTGAATAAGGATCTGTTGAAAAAATCGATTTGAATATATTTGTCATTTTACCAAACCCTAACTCGCTTGAAATTTTAATTTTACCTTTTCCCATTTCAATTCCAGATCCAACTGTACCACCTAAAGTGGGTTTGTAATTAATTTTTTGTGTTGTGATTTCACCAGTACTCAAATTTATAATATCATAAATACTATATTTGGGCGGAATTATTTTTCCAATTGTTGCCTTCAGGTAAAACGAAAATAATTTGTCTGAGTTTACATTTGAAACGTCTGAGAAATTATATTTTATATAAGGACCGGTGTAACCTGCAATACCTAGTGATGACAAAATTTGAAGATTTGGGTTATATTTAATTCCTGCTTCAATATGTTTTGATAACTCATATCCTGCTTGAAAACCTATAATATTTTCTGACCCACTATTTATTTCTAATCTTAATTGTGCTTTTGAAATGAAAGAAGACATCAAAATAAAACCAATTAAAAAATAACCTTTGAACATATTGTAAATTTTAATAGAAATGTAATATTGTTCATTACAAATTCATTAAATGAAAAAAATATCTAGTGCAAATAAAATACATTTTAGTAATTAATCTGAATTTTTAATTAGTTATTTTGCAACTTAAATGATTATTTCACTACTTTTATGGCATGAACAACATTGGAGACAATATCAAAAAATTTAGAGAGCTTAAAAGCATTACCAGAGAGCAATTAGCTGCAGACCTTAAAATGAGTATTAGCAACTACAGTAAAATTGAACGAGGTGAAATTGATTTAACCATTTCGCGTATTTACGAAATTGCCAATGTTCTTGAAGTTGATGTTGCTCAAATACTGAATTTCGATGCCACGCAAATTTTTAATATTTCCAACAACAAATTGGTTCAAGGCATAGGCGCTAAAGCCGAAAACATGCATTTTCATGGAGATGATTACAAAGAAAAATACATTAAAATGCTAGAGATGGAAGTAGAAAGATTGAAGAATGTTTAGGGGTGTGTTGTGAGGACTAAGTCCTTATACTTTTATAGACACCGGTTTGGAAAAATACATTAAAATGCTGGAAATGGAAGTGGAAAGATTGAAGAATGTATAGGGGGTGTTGTAAGGACAAAGTCCTTATCCTTTTATAAACACCGGTTTGGAAACCGGCGCCAATGAAAGCACCAACATCGGCAGACGAATCTCCCCAACCTCTTAAACGTCTTAAACCTCTTAAACGTTTTAAACCTCTTCTTACTGCCCCGGATATCCCACCTTCGGAATGAAATCATCTTTGGCTTCTTGCTTTTTTGGCGTTCCGAAATTTTTGAGGTTGTAAGCAAATGCCAATGTAAAATATTGACCCAATACATTGTTTCTAGAATCTTCAAGATAAGTATTGGTAACGTTTCTGCTAAGACTTTGATTTTGCTTTAAGATATCAAAAACCGAAATTTTTAACTCGCCTGTTTTGTCTTTAAAAAACTTCTTACCCACCGATGCATTCCATAAAGTGAATGTTCTATCTAATCCGCCGGACAATCCTTTAAACATTTGACTATTCAAATCATTTTGTAAAAACCATCCTTTTTTACTGAGCAAATTAAATACAACACCAATGACATGATTTACATAGTTGTTTTTGGTAACAAAAGTTCCAATTGTTTTTGCGCGATAAATATTGGCACTGTATGATACGTTATAATCGATATATTCACTCACATTACTTACTAATGATACACCGGCATTATATTGATACGTATTGGTTGTAGTGAATACATTGTTTACTTGCCCAGGCATTTTTGAGTAAATTAAATACGTGTTTAAATTTACTGTCGTTTTCAATTTCTTTATCGGAATACCTGTTGAAATGTACGTTCTTAAAAATCTGTACCCATCTAAATTTATAGGCTTACTCAATTGCGAACCTTTACGCAATACAACACCTTCCTGCAATGTAGAATCATTCGCAGCAATAAACGTTGCGTTTGAAATATAATCCGCTGCAGT
>CANFUJ010000234.1 GCA_947450165.1 Chitinophagaceae bacterium | reverse complement strand
TGACAAGCCATTCTTTCATTTCCTTCATTGCTGAAATCTACGTCTTGACTGGTTAAATGAAGTTCGTTTCCATTTATGCTTATTGCAATGTGATTGGTACTTTTATTACTAAATACACTTACACGTCTTAACGCATTTTGGAAATCATGCTTATTTACAACCAATTTATATGGATTATCTGTTGGAATGACTACCCTATAATCTGGGAATCTAGCGTCAATCAAGCGACAAATCAATTCTGTATTGCCATGCGTTACAAATAAATGATTGTTATTGTATGACACTGTTAATTCATCTTCATTAAGTGGCAATGCACTTTTTAAAAGATTTAATGGCTTTTTAGGCACGATAAACGTGTGTTTTTCTGAGCAAGAAACATCTTTTCTCGAATATCTTACCAAACGATGCGCATCAGTAGCTACTAATGTAACGCCTTTTGTGTCATCCAATTCAAAAAACACCCCTGTCATTGCTGGCCTTAAATCATCTGTACTTACTGCAAAAATGGTTTTGTTGATTGCTGTAACCAATCCTGAAGAAGAAATCACAAATGAATTGGCGTTTTCTTTTTGAGGTTCGCGTGGAAAGCTCTCTGGATTTTCTCCCATCACTTTATACTTACCATTGTCGCTGGTAATTTCAATTCCATAATTCTTATCTATGCTGAAAGTTAAAGGTTGATCCGAAATATTTTTAAGCGAATCCATCAGTAATTTAGCTGGAATACAAACCTTTCCATCTTCTTTAGATTCAATTGGCAAGCTAATTTTCATTACCGTTTCAAGGTCGGTAGCCACTACTGTAAGTTTGTTGTTTTCTATTTCAAATAAAAAATCCTCAAGTATTGGCAAAACTGGATTGCTGTTGATAACGCCACTGATTTGTTGTAATTGCTTCAATAACACAGAAGCCGACACGATAAATTTCATAAACTTTTTTTATTGAACAAAGATAATTTAATGATTGTAATGATACGAAGATAATTTGTTCCTAATTTCAACATTCAAAAAAATAATTTTCAACATTTGAGCAAAGTTTTGAACATAGGTATTGAAAAATCTACTGAAAAAATAAAGCATTACTGTGCTTATCAGGAGCGAAGTCACCAGGAAGTGAAGGATAAATTGTACAGTTTTGGATTATACCCTGAGCAAGTGGATGCTGTTATTTCGGAATTAATCACCGAAAACTTTTTAAATGAAGAAAGATATGCGATTGCGTTTTCGAGGGGAAAGTTCAACATTAAAGATTGGGGAAAGCAAAAAATAAAATTTGAATTAAAGAAAAATCGCGTTAGTGATTATTGTATCAAAATTGGATTGAGTACCATTGACGAAAATGATTATCAAAAAAAATTGGAGAAATTATTAATGGCCAAATCAAATACTTTACGTTCTGAAAAGAATATTTTTATTAAAAAGAAAAAGATTCAATCCTTTTTAATACAAAAAGGGTACGAAACTTCTTTAATAAATGATTTGCTACAAAAATTATAATGAGTATGTCTGAAGAATTATTGATTAATACTGGAGATAAAACCGAACAATACCGAAACTTGCTGCCTCAAATTAAAAGTATTATCGAAAACGAGACAGATTTGATTGCGAATTTGGCCAACATTGCTGCTTGTTTAAATACGCAATTTAATTGGCTTTGGGTAGGGTTTTATTTGGTAAAAGATGATGAATTGGTTTTGGGACCGTTTCAAGGCCCTATCGCCTGTACCCGCATAAAAAAAGGAAGGGGCGTTTGTGGAACAGCATGGCAGGAAATGAAAACAATTATTGTAGCAGATGTAGAAAAATTTCCTGGTCATATTGCCTGCAGTAGTTTATCGAAATCAGAAATTGTTTTGCCCATTATTAGAAACAATATTGTAATCGGCGTTTTGGATGTTGATAGCGAACACCTTGGTTTTTTTGATGAAGTAGATCAGAGGTTTTTGGAGGAGGTCGCTAGTTGGGTATAAGAGGTTCAAAAGGTTCAATACGTTCAATGGGTTCAAGAGGTTGGAGATTTTAGGTCTGCCGATGTTGGTGTTTTCACCAATCATCAAAGGGGGTTGATGTTCAAAAGGTTTAATGGGTTCAATGGGTTCAAAAGGTTGGAAGTATTTTCCATAAATGCTCTTCTTCGTGCCTTTGTGCCTTCGTGTTTCAATCCTTCGTGCCTTTGGTCTTCGTGCCAAAAAAAACGCCGGTTTAAAACCGACGCTTTTAATACATAAAATTTGAAAATGTCTTAAGCCGACACCACCAATCTAAATCCATTTCCATGGATATTCACTATTTCAAGTCTTTCATCTTCTTTTAAATATTTACGAAGTTTTGCGATATACACATCCATACTTCTTCCATTGAAATAAGTATCGCTTCCCCAAATTTTCTTTAAAGCAATTTCTCTTGGCAACAAATCATTTTTATAATCTGCCAACATTTTTAATAAATCATTCTCTTTTGGCGAAAGGGTTTGTGTAATTCCATTAACGATTAATTCGCGCAATCTTGGATTGAAATGATATTTTCCCAAGTCATACTCAGCATATAATTCTTCGCGATGATCTTCTTCGTTTCTTTTAATGATTGCCTTTATTTTGTGAAGCAATACTTCACTATCAAATGGCTTTGTTATATAATCATCAGCTCCTAATTTATAACCCTGTATGATATCTTCTTTCATTGTTTTTGCACTCAAGAAAAACAATGGAACATCAGGGTTAATGTCTCTGATTTCTTCTGCAACTTTGAATCCATCCATATTGGGCATCATCACGTCCAATAAGCAGATATCAAATTTTTCTCTTTGAAATGCGGCCAAACCCAATCGACCATCTCTTTCAAGCGTTACATCGTAATCATTAAGTTCCAAATAGTTTTTTAACACCATGCCTAGATTTGTATCATCTTCGCATAGTAAGATTTTTGATTTTGCTGCTTCCATGGTAAATAGTTTTAGTTAACTCCAAATTATAACATTTCATCTTTACTTTTTACCATTTATAAAATAATAAATTGTTAAAGCTTTTGGAATGAGTTGATTATACAGACAAAAATATTGAATTAGTAATTGTTT
>CANFUJ010000233.1 GCA_947450165.1 Chitinophagaceae bacterium | reverse complement strand
CTGTAACGCGGTAAAACAAGAACATCGTCAAAAGTTAGGCTGTCGCCTTTAATTTTGTTCGAGAAGTCAATTGGGGATTTTTTTGGACTAGCCATGCAAATAATTGTTATTGTTATTTGCGGTGCAAAAGTACACAAATAAATCTAAAATCGCAAGTTTTAAAAATTCTTCAAATTAGTAAAAAAATAATTTTACATCTAAATGATTTCTAGATTAATAAACCTATTAAATCTATTTTTCGAGTTTTACAGAAATTAAACTAAACAATACTTTGTTTTTTCTTGAACTTATGTGAATCATTTCATTTTCACTAACATTCATGAAGTCTGCATAGGAATTTCTTCTAGCTATGGTATTATATTCTTTAAATAATTGCAGGCTAGAAGCTTTATTGTTTAGGAACATTTGACCTCCACTTGATTTTGTCAAAATATAAAGTTTATCACCAGTGTAAAGTGAAGTATAATCTTTATAGACATAAGCAGTTGTCTCAACATGATGGAAAATGTAGCCAAAGTTTTCAATTTCTCCTTCAGGACTAACTTTAAATGAAATGATATCACCATAAACATAATAAGTTACAGTATGTGTTGTTGTTCTTCCTTTCGAATCTGTTGTAGTGTAGGTTACAGTATAGGTGTAATATTTTTGGCCAACTACTACCAACTCGTTGCTATCGTTATAATGACAAGAACCTAGTCTAACAAACATGTGCAGATAATCAGGAACTTCTGTCTTCTTTACTTTTTTAGATTCTTTTTTGTCTTTGTTTGCGCGTTTTTCTTTTTTAGCGTTAGACTTACTTGACTTTACAGTTGGTGGTTTTAAACTGTTAATTTCCTTTACCAAATCGATGCCAAATAGACTTTTGTTTTCTGCCAACACTTCTGCAGTTTTAATATTTACTTGTTGGGTAAACAATCCTTTTGCACCATATTTACCACTGCCTAATAAACCCACAACAGCAACATTTCCAGTGTTTGGGTTTAGTTTCATCATTGCGGAATAAAAATATTCTCCATTGGCAAAAGTTAAATCTGTTGCTTCACCGCTTGGTCTAATGATTTTCATCACAAGCTTGCTGTTATTTCCATCTTCGTCGCCGTCGATGTCTCCGAATACATAACGGCTTTTTTTGGTTGTAATGGCTTGTTCAAAACCTAAAATGCACATATTACCCTCATTGTCGAATGTTTGATCAATGATTTCAGTTGTGCCTTTTCCCATTTTAACATTCTTTCCGACATTAATTAATTTAAAATCTGAATCAATTAACCAATAAGAAAATGTATGGTTTTTTTGTTCAGCAGCAGCTTTTTTCTCTCTTCTACTTCTGCTAATATTAGTCCTGTCGGCAGTTATGAGCATCTTTGAAAAGTCATCCGTAATTGATACCTTAAAAATACAGCCTATTTTGCTTTCTTTTTTGGTAATCATAGTTTCACCAATTTTGTATGGTTTTCCAACTGGTGCAAAATTTTTCAATTCATACATTTGAGCAAAAAGATATTGCTTTCGGGCTTTTCTATTATTAAAATAAAACAACGCACAAAGTTTATCACCATAACGGCCTATTTTTAAAGTTTGAACATCTTTCCCTTCAAATTCTGCAGGGATTGTAGCCACAGACTTTACATTCATTTTAGCATCTAATTTGAATATTTTGAAGTCGTATTTTAATCTACTATAAAATCCAAAGAAATTTGTATAGGCTCTGTCTCCTTTTTGTGCAACTACATAGTAGTTATCGCCTATTTTTATTGCATTCTGATAGAAGTAAGGTCTGTCTTTTTTTTCAGGTCTAAATTCAGTTCCTGTAAGTTCTTTTATTGCATTGTTTTTTTGAGAAAAAACATTTGAAATGCATAATGCACAAAGTAGTAATAATATATTTTTCATCTGTTTTTTTATAGTAATATGCCCAAAGATAAATCAATCTGCATGGTAATTTGATTGTGTTTTACATCTATTTGAGTAATGATACTTTTCGAATTTATATCATCCCATGTGTATTGATTCAATTTTTTGATATTATCCTGATTTACGCCAAAACCAAGTTCCATACCAAAAGTAAATCTTGATCCGAATTGTCGTTGATTTCCCCAAACTAAAAATAAAGATTTATAAGAGCAAGCAACATCAGATTGTGCTGCATAAGTATCCATAATAGAACTTGGTACATATAAATTAAAATCTGATTTAAATGAACGTGTGTTTAATTGAAGACCAATATATCTGCCATGATTGATGTATTTTCCATATTTATAATATTTGGGAAATATGCTAAATCCTATACCCTTTTTAGAAGCAATATACTCAGTCCCATAAGGAGCATTGAAGTGTGCCTCTCTGTATTCTTCCCAGATTGCACTTTTGTTGATTTTAACATTTGCACCTACTTCTAGGCCAAATTTTTCTGTAAATTTCCTTTCATAACTTGCACCCATATAGCCCATAAAACTTGGAGCTAAACGAATCCTTATCAAGTTATTTACACCTTTAACTCTTCCATCATTTAGGAAAGTGCTTATGTTGTTGCTAGGTTCATCGCTTTTAGTTTTGTTTTTTTGCGCATTTACTGAAAATGCTGAAACAACAAATAGCATGGCTAGTAAAACTTTATTTGTCATGTAGCAAAAGTACTAAAAACATTTTTAATTATACATTTATAAGCATTTAGGCGTTCAAATGCTTTCTTTTATGCTTGAAACAGCGGTTTTTATTTTGACTTAAATTCCGATTTCTCTTATGTTTTCTTTGTGTTAATTTTTAAGATAGTTTTTGATTCCAATTCTTAACTATTAGATTTGTCGTCAACAATGAATTTAGTCAAACACATTCCCAATATGTTTACACTAGGCAACCTATCTTGTGGTACTCTAGCAATAGTAAAAATTTTTAATGATGAGCCTAAAACTGCAGTATATCTAGTTTTATTGGCTGCAGTTTTAGATTTTTTTGATGGATTTTTAGCAAGGTTGTTGAAAGTTAGTGGCGAATTGGGTAAACAATTAGATTCATTGGCCGACTTGGTAACTTTCGGACTAGCGCCAGCATGTTTGTTGTATTCGTT
>CANFUJ010000232.1 GCA_947450165.1 Chitinophagaceae bacterium | reverse complement strand
AACTAAAATATGCGTATCTCCAGTTGAAAACTTAATCATGTTAGAATCCTTCAATTCTGGAGTTTGCTTTCCATGTACCATACTAATCCAATATTTGGGTTCAGGGAAAAACGATTTTACTTCTTCAAAGCCTTTCATTAAGTTTTCATAATCCATTTTACTACTTTCTTCAATCAATGGATAAATGATATAAGCTTGTCTGCCAAGTTTCAACTGCTCTTTTATAAAGTCCATCACCTGTGGCCTTCCGTTTTCAAATCGATGAACGGTAGTAATGGGTTGTCTTCCTGGAGGCAACTCATCAATAATACTATAATCCAAATCGCCATAAGCAGTAAGCGCAAGTGTACGCGGAATGGGCGTTGCCGTCATGACTAAAATATGCGGTGGAATGGTATTCTTTTTCCAAATTTTCGCTCTTTGTGCTACACCAAATTTATGTTGTTCATCTACAACGGCATAACCTAAATTTTTAAAAACAACTTTATCTTCAATAACCGCATGTGTACCAATTAATATTTGTACGGTTCCATCTTCGCATCCAGCTAAAATTGGCTTTCTATTTTTTGCTGTTGTAGATCCTGTAAGCAATTGAACGTTAATGTCAATATTTTTCAATTGTTCTTTAATGGTATTAAAATGTTGTTGTGCCAAGATTTCTGTTGGGGCCATAAGCACGCTTTGAAATTTATTATCAGCGGCAATCAACATCGATAATAAAGCAACCATTGTTTTTCCACTACCTACATCACCTTGTAGCAAACGATTCATTTGTCTGCCACTGGCAGTATCTTTTCTAATTTCTTTTAAAACTCTTTTTTGAGCCCCCGTTAATTGAAAAGGAATTTCGTTTTCGTAAAAATTGGTAAACAATTCGCCTACTTTCTCAAAAACCAATCCACGACTGAATTGCTGGCGACCAAGCTTAATTAGCTGAATGGAAAATTGCGCAAAAAAGAGCTCTTCAAATTTCAACCTACGTGTGGCCTGATGAAAATTAGCCATGTTTGTCGGTAGATGAATTTGTTGATACGCTTGATAGCGACCAATCAATTTATACTGCTGTAAAATATTTAATGGAAGATTTTCAGAAACGTCTTTCTCTGTAATCTGTTTGAATAATTCTTGGGTTAACAGACCAATTGCTTTTGCATGTAATCCTTTTGCTTTCAGCTTTTCAGTAGTTGGATAAATAGGTTCGAGATGTGATTTTCCTGAAGCATTTTGAGTGGTATATACTTCTAAATCTGGATGAGCAATTTGTGGCTTGCCCATAAAAAACCCAACCTTTCCAAAAATCAAATATGCTTTTCCAACTTGTAAAAGTTTTTCTACCCAGCCAATACCTTGAAACCAAACCAATTCAATAATTCCTGTTTGATCTTTTAAATGTGCAACCAATCTTTTGCTTCTTTGTGCACCAAGGATTTCGAAATCTAAAAGTATGCCCGCAACCTGTGCGTATTCGGTATTATGATTTAAACTTGCAATGGTATCAACATGGGTTTTATCAATATGCCGATGGGGGAAATGTTCGAGTAAATCTTTAAACGTAAAAATATGTAATTCCTTACGCAACAAATCACCTTTGAAGGTAGTAACCCCTTTTAGATATTCTATTGGAGATGATAATATGTTTGAATTTGCTGAAATAAGAAAAAACTGTTTTTACAAAGGTATTGAAGCAAACCAATTAATTATAAATACAATTTCTATTTTTTATTGAAATGATGCCTACGTTTTGTATTGTGTTTTGACTGAATTATTGACCTTTCAGGTGTTTCGCCCAATTCTGTAGGTACTTGTCCTTTTGGAATTTCATATCCCAATAATTGCTCAATAACAGTCAGCTTTTTTTGTTCTTCAACATTTACTAATGTGTATGCGGAACCTTTGGCTTTTGCACGGGCTGTTCTGCCAATACGATGTACATAATCTTCTCCATCATGAGGCACATCAAAATTGATAACCAATTCAATGTTATCAATATCAATTCCTCTACTTAAAATATCTGTAGCAATCAAAATCGGCAACCTTCCACTTCTAAAATCGCTTAGCACGGATTCACGTTTGTCTTGATCTAAATCACTGTGAATTTCATCTGCTTTAAAAGACAATCGTTTCAATTCCTTTGTAAGCTGTTTTACGCTGAGTTTACTGCTACAAAAAATTAGAGTATTGTCGAAATTGGTTTGTTTGAGTAAAAGTGAAACCAGCGGAATTTTTTGAGGTTCATAAATTAAATATGCCAGCTGATTTATTTTTTCTGGTGGTTTAGAAATGGCAATATTGATTTCAATGGGTTGATGTAAAATCGACTTTGCTAAGGTTCTAATTTTAGGAGGCATGGTTGCTGAAAACAAAAGATTCTGGCGTTTTGCTGGAAGATGCTTAATCACAAACATGATGTCATCATAAAAGCCCATATCCAACATTCTATCTGCTTCATCTAAAACCAAATATTGTAAATGCTGCAATTTTACGTAACCCATTTTTATATGAGAAAGCATTTTTCCTGGCGTGCAAACCACAATATCTGCACCCATGCTTAAAGCTTTTTTTTCTTGAATAAACGCATTGCCATCACCACCACCATAAACAGCAATAGAGCTAATGCCAGCGAAATAGCCAAACCCTTCTAAATGCTGCGCAATTTGAATGGCAAGTTCACGGGTTGGCACAATAACCAATGCAGTGATTGAATTGTTTGTTTGAGTTGAGGTAATGATTTTCTGAATCAGTGGCAATAAAAAAGCCGCAGTTTTTCCTGTTCCAGTTTGAGCCGCAGCGATAAGGTCTTTACCAGCTAAAATATGTGGGATAACTTCTTGTTGAACAGGTGTAGCTTCTTCGTATCCAGCGGCATCAATACCTTCCATCAAACGACTGTCGAAATTAAAATCTAAAAATTTCAAATGATTATTTTTTGAACGAAGTTAAACAATTAAATCCTTGAATCTTAAAACGTATCTTGCAATAAAAAATAAGATGATTAAAGTAGGTACATACAACCAAATGAAAGTATTAAGGGCTGTAGAGTTTGGTGTTTATTTAGATGATGGTAATGAAGGTATTT
>CANFUJ010000231.1 GCA_947450165.1 Chitinophagaceae bacterium | reverse complement strand
ATGATTGATAATCATAAAAAATCGGGCTCCGATATTTCAATTGCCACAATACCTGTAAACGAAAGAGATGCTCCTGAATTTGGTATTCTAAAATCAAACGAACAAAATTATATAACCTCATTTATAGAAAAGCCAAGTAAAGCAATGCTTCCGGATTGGATCAGCGATACGGGAGAAGTCATGCAATCGCAAGGGCGAAATTATTTGGCTTCAATGGGGATTTATATTTTCAACAGAAAAATATTGTTCGACTTACTTGAAACAGAAAAAAAAGACGCCAAAGATTTTGGTAAAGAAATCATTCCGGATTCGATAAATCACTTTAAAGTGACCAGCTATCAATATGATGGCTATTGGACAGACATTGGAAATATTCACTCTTTTTTTGAAGCAAACCTTTCATTGACACTTGATTTACCTCCATTCAATTTGTTTGACAATGAAAATATGGTTTTTTCAAGAGCAAGAATGTTGCCGCCTGCGAAAATAAGCGGTACAAAAATCATACAATCATTAATTGCAGAAGGTGCCATTATTCATGCTGAAACGATAAGTAATTCTGTTGTTGGCATTAGAAGCCGAATTGGTAAAGGAAGTAAAATTACCAGCTGTTACATCATGGGAAATGATTTCTATGAAACCATTAATCAAATAAACGATAATGATGCGCAAAGCATACCCAAATTAGGCATTGGCGATTATTGCGAATTAAATAATGTTATTGTAGATAAAGATTGTCGCATAGGCAATCATGTAAAAATCAATGGTGGCGCCCATTTACAAAACATGGATCACCCATTATTTTCGGTAAAAGATGGCATTGTAGTGATTAAGAAAAATGCCATGATTAATGATGGTTTCGAATTGGTGGTTTAACTCTATATCTCAAACAAACCCTTGAAATTTACATGAAGTGATTTTTATTGAAAAAAGCTAGAATCCATATTGCAAAGTCAAAAAATAAAAGCCCAAAGTTTCGAAACTATGGGCTTTTAAAATATCTGAAATATCTGAGATTACAAGATTACATTCCAAATCATCATTTCTAACCATTTTCTCGAATCGGGATCGTCGCCATCACTCCAATCTTTTATTTTGTCGTAAACCGTTGCTCCGATTGTTTTTTTGGTAAAAACATTTTTTGTAAGCACAGGTGATTTGATTTCACTTGCATTGGTTAAAGGGCCAATTGAAGTGGCAATCCATGAGGTGTACATTCTTGGAATAGTCATGCCTAAAATCATACCTGGCAAACCATTGATGCTACAAGGGCCGCCAGAAATATTGATGTCTTCTGTATAAAATACAAATACATAAACACTATCCATAATTTTTCCAGTTGCTTTTCTACAGTTGTAACCTGCAATGATTCTGTTTTCGTTGGATAATTTCCAATCTATTTTTGTGATAGAATCTTGAATGTTAAATGGTGTTCCAAACACTTCTTTAACCATACTCAATTTGTTGGCGTTTAAATCGCTAAACCAAAGTGATTGTTCGTCGCTTTTGTTCATCATATCACTCGAGAAATCTTTGTTTTCCCAATGATCAAAACGGTATAAACTTTTGTTGTCAGAAAATGAGTATTTGTAAAATACAGTTTTAAAATTAGGCATCTTGTCTTTCATCATTTCAGCCCAACCAGAGTTACCCATTGATTTTTTCAAATTGGTTTTTACTTCAAAAATAATTTCACCCGATTCTACATATTGAGCTTGAATGGCTTTTGTTCCAGTAAAAATGAATATAAAAAGTATGATAATTTTTTTCATGTTGCTATAATGTTTAAATAACCTAAATCGTTTTTAAATAACCTTTTTAATTGCTTATTTCTTTGTTGCTTTGTTTTTAAAATCCCAAGTAAATCCAATCATGAAATAACGTTGCAAACGTTGGTTCCTTTCTTCAGAGAACGTGTTTCCATAGTAGTTTCTATCTACACCTTGATTTTGATTTAAAAGATCTCTTACTTTAAAATAAACCGTGTATTCATTCTTTTTAAATGTGCGTTGCAATTGTGCATTTAAAATATGAACGTTTAGATTGTCGGATTGCTGTGCTAATTTTTGACGTGCAAAGAATTCATATTCAGAAGAAATAGACCAAACTTTCTTATAATAAACTTTTCCATTTAAAGCTAGTGTGTTGGTTTTAAATGTGTTCTTTAATTTCGTTTGTCCGTTGGTGTTATAATTGATATTAAACTCGTTTCTTAAACTAAATTCATATTTATCTGCTTTTGACTTATTCGATTCTACAGATAACCCAGCCGAAGTTGTATTTGATTTGCTGATTAAATTATTGATGACATCAGAAAATTTAGAGTAACTCACATTGGCACTACCTTGAACATATAAATTTGCTTTTTTGATTTTGTAGCCAAAACCTGCCCATAAATTAGCCGAAATATTTCCGTTTGTATTGATGGGTTTTGAAACTGTTTTTCCTGTGTTTGCATCTATTGATTTATCATAAGTGATGGCATTTGAACTTTGAGAAAAACTAAGATTTTGATAATTCCATAATTCTTTAAGGAAATTATATCCATTATGCGTAACCGCAATATTGTTTGTGAAAGTTGGCTTCAAATCTGGGTTTCCTACAAATTGATTAAACAAGTTGGTATTGTTTGCAATCGGTTGTAATTGATTAATCGTTGGTTGTGTCATGTAGCCACGATATTTAATTCTTAAGGCATGATTTCCTTTATACGTATAAACGAAATTGGCATTGGGAAACGGATTGATAAAGTTCCTTTTGTAGGTTTTATTCAATGTTCTATCCAATAAATTAAAATCGGTGACGCCAAATCCTGCCCCAAAATTGAATTTAATTTTTTTGAAATTATAATTGAATTTAGCAGCCGGGGTTTGTATTATAATATTTTGTTTGAAATCATTTGTTAATGCAGCTAGCGTGGAATCATAAGTACTTCCGGCAAAAGATTTTGTAAATGTATTTTGATTGTTTACAGCAGTATTATTTGATAATTCATAAGCCAACTCCATTGCCCATTTCTTTGATAATGGCTCAGTGTAATTGATTTTAGTTGATAATTTATCGGTTGATTTTTTATTTGATGTATATTGGTCTACTTCAATATTTAATGTGTCACCAAATTCGTAAGAATTGTTTTCAGAACT
>CANFUJ010000230.1 GCA_947450165.1 Chitinophagaceae bacterium | reverse complement strand
CCCGCAACAAGCACGATGCTTCCCAAAACAATGCCACCACCAAGCACACGATTTAATTCTGGATCAGATGTTATGATTCTTTTTTCTTCAGCACTAACAACGTCATTGATGGCAATCGTTTTCAATTTCGAAATACCATTATATTCTTTCCATTCGTCTTTATTATTTTTTTCTGTTCCCTTAACAATAACTTCTTCAACAAAAGTATTCCATTGTGTACATGATGGACATTTGCCCAACCACTTTGCACTTTCATAACCACATTGCTGACAAAAAAAAGATGATTTAGTTTTACTCATGCCGTAAATGTAATTGCAAAATTGCTAAAGAAAAAAAACTGAATTTTATTTATAAGAAAAAAGAAAAAATACTTTGAGCGGAAATTCTATAAAAGCAAAAGGGTCAGCATTTCTGCTAACCCTTAAACTTACTAACCCATTAAATTCTATTGCTAAATTACAAATTGCCCCTACAAAAAAAAATCTTTTTTTATAAATGTGAATAAGTTTATGAGGCACAAAAACTCAAATGAAAAAATAAAATATTGATAAAATATTAATTATCAGCATATTGCAACTAAAATAAAAAGATTAAACCGATTTCATAAAAATTTCTTTAACATTTTAATAGAAAAATTAATTTAGTTTATATTGCAAACTAATTTGAATATTGAATAAAAATAAATTTTGCACTATTAATAGAATTTGACTCGTTTTATTCGAAAAACAAACCATTTTTTCACTTTTTTAACCAAAAAAAGCCCATTTTAACATCAATCGTAAAAAATTATAACATCAACGTTATGAAATCAACACATGTATTTTTTAAATCATAAATATTCTAAAATTTTGAACCGATTGAAAATTAAAAAATCAATTCTTCTAGATTAAAATTGTTGAGGCATTTATTTGATAAACATGAAACAAAAACTTGAACCATTATTTCTTTCTCAATCTCGACTATCCATTATTGGTTTGTTGTATAAATCAAACGAGCTTGAATTTACTCAACTTAAAGACGGCTTAAAATTAACAGCTGGAAATTTGAGTACACAAATTCAAAAATTGAAGAAGGTTGGATTCTTGGAAATCGAAAAAAAATTTAAAGGTAATTATCCGCAGACCATATGTAGAATTACTCCCAAAGGAATAATTGCATTTGAAGATTTCGTGACAAACATGAATCAATTTACCAATTCAGTTTTGATAACAACAATCGAAAATGCGGAACCATCAACAAATCAGCTGTAAATTTTTCGAATCAAATCTTACTAGCAAAAAGCATTTTTAATAAACTTTATTGCTTTTGTAGTGTTATAACTTTTTATGAATACAATTCTTGAAATAAATCATCTCTCAAAAAAATACAAAGACATTACAGCTGTGGATGATTTATCATTCTCCGTAAATAGTGGCGATGTGTATGGTTTTTTAGGACAGAATGGTGCTGGCAAATCTACAACCATCAGAATGATGCTTACTTTGATTGAACCTACATCAGGTGAGATAAAAATATTCGGCAAATCACTTCATGAAAACAGACACGAAATATTGTCGAAAATTGGCGCTGTTATTGAGCGACCTGATTTATACAAATATTTAACGGCTTACGAAAATTTAAAGTTGTTTGCCAAAATGAGCAACGTGCATGTTACACATAAATTATTGATGGACCAGCTAGATATGGTTGGACTTGCAGATAGAAGTGAGAGTAAAGTGAAAACATATAGTCAAGGTATGAAACAAAGGTTGGGCATTGGCATTGCTTTAGTGCACAATCCTGATTTAATTATATTAGATGAACCTACAAATGGTTTGGATCCTCAAGGAATTGCAGACATTAGAAATTTGATTTTAAAACTAAGTGCCGAAATGGGAAAAACGGTTGTTGTTTCTTCTCATCTTCTAAGTGAAATAGAATTGATTGCAAACAGAATGATTGTAATACACAAAGGGAAAAAAATTGTAGAAGGTTTTGTAAAAGATTTGCTCGATCCATCAAAAACATTAGTAGAAATTGAAACAACAGATAATGAATTTGCAAAGTCGGTTTTAAAAAATTCCGCATTTGCACCAATGATTGTAGATAACAACGACAAACTTCATTTGACCATAAATAAAACTGAAATTTCATCATTAATAAAAATTATGGTGGAATCAAATGTTCAAATTATTGCAGTTACACCAAGGCATTCGCTAGAAGATTATTTTTTGAATTTAACCAAAACAGCATAACATGTGGAATCTGCTACAAATAGAATTGTTTAAAATCTCCAAGCGTCCGCGTACCTATATTGCATTTGCAGCCATTGCAGCCATTGTACTTATTTTTCAATTTGCTTTTAAAGCAGATGGAGAAAGTTATATGAATTTAATGATGCAAAACATTCAGGATAATTTTGAGTTAGACAAATCAAAAGCCATCAATGGATATTTCATGTGTTATATTATATTAAACACATTGCTGGTTCAGGTTCCAATATTAGTCGCATTAATTGCAGGTGATGCCATTTCTGGAGAAGCAAACATGGGTACATTAAGGTTGTTGCTGACCAAACCCATTAGTCGCACCCAATTGTTGTTGGTTAAATTTTTCGCCTCTTTTATTTTTACGGTTGTGTTGTTAATTTGGATGGCGATGATTGCACTTTTTTTGAGTATGGCCATTTTTGGTGTGGATGATATGCTTATTTTCAGGGCGAAGGGTGAAGAGTCGCAAATTTTACAAATCACCAAAGACGATATTTTATGGAGATATTTTGCTGCTTTTGGTTATGCCGCTATTGCCCTTACCGTAATTGCAGCGCTTTCAATTTTACTTTCAGTTTTTGCAGAAAATTCAATCGGACCAATAGTTGCCACCGTTTGTATCGTTATTTTCTTTACCATTGTTTCTAATTTAAATGTGCCCATAATTGATAAAAATGTAAAGCCATATTTATTTACTTCTTATCTAGTGGGATGGAAAGGATTTTTTTACATTGGCATTAATGATGATGGACAACCCATAAAAGGAAGCATTGAAAATTGGGGCGCCATCAGAAAAAGCTTAAGTATATTATTGGCACATATTGCTTTGTTTTTAGGCATTGCCATTGTTGCTTTTAGAAAAAAAGACATTTTATCTTAAAAAATTACCGATGAT
>CANFUJ010000229.1 GCA_947450165.1 Chitinophagaceae bacterium | reverse complement strand
GTTTTTATCTGCAAACATTTCCACTGCAAAAATGCCTGGACTATTTAATTTTTTTACTACGTTTATGGCTATGGCTTCCGCTTTCCAAAAAACCTTTTCGGGAAGTACCGCTGGACAAATTTGATAACTAAGTAAATTTAAAGAAGGATCAAAAACCATATCAACAGGTGGATAAATAGCCGTTTCCCCATTATTGGCAACAGCAATAATAATCGCAATTTCCTGCTTTATGTCAACCATCTTTTCTAGTACTGCAGGTGCGTCAAATCCAAGAGATATATCTTCTGATTTATTTAATAATTGCACTCCTTTTCCATCATAACCACCACTGCCCAATTTATGAACCGCTGGTAAAAAATGAATATGGGTGTTTAAATCTGATGCGGTTTGTGTAACAACAAATTCACTGGTTGGGATTTCGTGTTGTTTATAAAAATTCTTTTGATGAATTTTATTTTTGATAATTTTTAAAGCTTCGGGGTTTGGGAAAACAGTAATTCCTTCTGCTGCCAATTGCTCAAGCGCTTCAATGTTTACATGCTCAATTTCAATAGTAATGGCATCCAATTTTTTGCCAAAATTGTACACGTCTTCAAAATTGGTGATGTCGCCTTTTATAAAATGATGACAAAGATGTGCCGAAGGCGCATGCGCATCGTTTTCCATTACAAAAGTTTCAACTGGATAGTTAATTGCTGCCTGAAGCAACATTCTCCCCAATTGACCACCACCTAAAATGCCTACTTTTTTCATTTGGCAAATATAAATATTTAACCCTTTAACAAATCTATTCTATGAATTTCATCATTACTTAATAATCGCTTGTTTCAATAAATAAATCCAGAATTACAAAAGTCCATTTTATAAAAAAGTTAATTTAAAAATACACAACAAAAAATATTTACCTTTAGCGCCAAATTGTTGAACTTCAATTACAAACAATTCTTTTAAAAAAACACAAAACACGATTTATGTCAACCGATTTTTTGCCACTTCAAGGTACCGATTACGTAGAATTTTATGTTGGAAATGCCAAGCAAGCTGCGCATTTCTACAAAACAGCTTTTGGATTTCAATCATTAGCTTATTCTGGTCCAGAAACTGGCACAATGGACAAAGTGAGCTATGTAATCAGACAAAATAAATTGACTTTTGTATTAACGACGCCATTAAGAACAAATAATGCCATTGCGGATCATATTTACAAACACGGTGACGGGGTAAAATTCTTGGCATTAATGGTAGATGATGCTACAGATGCATGGAAACAAACCACTTCTAGAGGTGGAAAATCATATATGGAACCTAAAACTTTAAGTGATGACAACGGAGAAGTAGTATTAAGTGGAATTCATACTTATGGCGATACGGTACATTTATTTGTAGAAAGAAAGAATTACACGGGTGTATTTATGCCAGGATTTAAAAAATGGGAATCAAATTACAATCCTGCACCAACAGGGTTATTATATGTTGATCATTGCGTGGGTAATGTAGGATGGAATCAAATGAATCCTTGGGTGAAATTTTATGAGGATGTAATGGGTTTTAAAAATATTTTATCTTTTGACGACAATGATATCTCTACTGAATACTCAGCTTTGATGAGTAAAGTAATGAGTAATGGAAATGGGTATGTAAAGTTTCCAATTAACGAACCTGCTGAAGGAAAGAAGAAAAGTCAGGTTGAAGAATATCTAGAATTTTACAATGGAGAAGGCGTACAACACGTGGCTATTGCAACCAATAACATCGTTGAAACAGTTACAGAACTGAATAAGCGCGGAGTTGAATTTTTAAAAATCCCAGCCAGTTATTATGAAACGGTATTAGATAGAGTTGGGAAAATCGACGAAGATCTTTCACCTTTGAGCGAATTGGGCATATTGATAGACCGTGATGACGAAGGATATTTATTACAAATATTCAGTAAACCTTTAGAAGATCGTCCAACCTTATTTTTTGAAATCATTCAAAGAAAAGGAGCCAAAAGTTTTGGCAAAGGCAATTTCAAGGCCTTGTTTGAAGCATTAGAAAGAGAACAAGACGCAAGAGGGAACCTTTAAACATCAAAAATCATTACAAACAGATAATAAATTGAGTTGTATTTCGTTTTAATGTCATTATGAAAAACTACTTAATCCACTTCATAACCAGTTTAGCAATTTTGGTATTGCTAAATCTCAATGGCATTGCTCAAGATTCATATTTGGGTGATAATAAAGCATCAAACCGAATTGCTGCAATTTTATCGAAAGCAGAGGATTCTGTTATGAAGCAATTTAAAAGCAAAAATCTGGTTTGGCCGCCTTCAGCCGTTTATGTTCGTTCATTCAAATTTGATCGCCAATTGGAAGTATGGGTAAAAGACGATTCTGCACGAAAATTTGTATTATTTAAAACATATAAAATTTGCATGCAAAGTGGCACCATGGGACCAAAAAGAATGGAAGGAGACTACCAAGTACCAGAAGGATTTTATCACATCAACGAGTTTAATCCAAACAGCAATTATCATTTATCTCTTGGCATAAATTACCCAAATGCTTCTGATCGAATATTAAGCGATTCTGAAAAGCCGGGTGGCGCAATTTATATCCATGGGAATTGTGTTTCTACAGGCTGTATTCCAATTAGTGATGAGCCAATAGAAGAATTATATGTTATTGCAGGTGCAGCAAAGGCACAAGGACAAGAATTTATTCCAGTTCATATTTTTCCCATTAAATACAATATAAAATCATCAGTGGAATATTTAAACAATGTCATAAAGGACAATGCATATCTTCAAAATTTCAATAAAAATATCAAAGCTGTATTTGATTATTTTGAAACCCAGAAAGATCTGCCCGTAATTTTAATAAATAGAAAAGGAGAATACGTAATAAACTAATCCTAGAATTTTAAAACTTAATAAAAAAAGTCATCTTTTAAGGAAGATGACTTTTTTTATTAAAATATTTTCAATCCAAATTATCGCATCAACATTTGAATGGTAGAAATCGTTTTTTGTTCTAATAGAATGACTTTATTTTTAGCGAGCTCATCAACGGTTTCTTTAAGATAATGCCTGATGGTTATGAGCGTTAAGTTTCTTTCCAATTCAACATCAAAAAATGCTGAAGCGTTTGAAGCCAACTCGTCTATTTT
>CANFUJ010000228.1 GCA_947450165.1 Chitinophagaceae bacterium | reverse complement strand
CATCTTTGGTAGCAGGCCAAGGCGCGTCTTCTAAATGTGATGCTAATTCTAATGTCCAGAACATTTTATAATTGGTTTATTTTGCAAATGTAGAGGTTAAGATGAAATTACCAAATGTCTTTTTACCAAGAGTCGAAAATATTTTTATTTATTAACATTCTAAAACCATAATTGGTTAATTTTAATTTATGCTAATAGCAAAGGGAATTACGAAAAATTATGGAACACTTCAAGTTTTAAAAGGGGTGGACATTGACATAAAAGCTGCAGAAATTGTAAGCATCACTGGCGCGTCTGGCGCTGGTAAAAGCACGCTGCTACACATTTTGGGCACGTTAGACAACGCTGATTCTGGATCAATAACTATGAATAATGAAAATATTTCAGCGTTAAAAGGGAAAAAACTTGCCAATTTCAGAAATAAAAATATTGGTTTTATTTTTCAATTTCATCATCTTTTGCCTGAGTTTACCGCCATTGAAAATGTTTGTATCCCCGCTTGGATTGGGGGAAAAAATCGAGGCGTTACCGAGAAAAAAGCCAAAGAATTGCTTGATCAGTTGGGGCTTTCTCATCGATTTGGCAATAAACCTTCCGAATTATCTGGGGGTGAACAGCAAAGGGTTGCGGTTGCAAGGGCGCTTATCAACAATCCTTCAATCATTATGGCAGATGAGCCAACGGGTAATTTAGATTCTGCAAATGCGTACGAGCTTCATCAACTTTTTATTAAACTGCGTGATTTATACGGACAAACATTTTTGATTGTTACGCACAATGATACGCTTGCTAAATTAAGCGATAGGATTATTCAAATGAAAGATGGTAGAATTTTGAGTGAGGTTTAATTACTCAACAACCCTTTGATCACCGCCGCTACTTTTTCCGCATTAGGTAACATCGCTTTTTCGAGCACAACATTCATTGGAACTGCTGGTAAATTTAGCGCACCTAACACTTCAACTGGTGCATCTAAATATCTAAAACAAGCTTTTGAAATTCGGCCTGCAAGTGCTTCTGAAAAAGAATTGTTCTGTTGCTCTTCGGTTAATATCAAGCATTTGCCATGACGCTTCACGGTTTCAAATACAAGCGCTTCGTCTAATGGGAATAAAGTTCTTAAGTCAATGATTTCAACTTTTCCTTCGAAGTTTTTGGCGGCCGCTTTAGCCCAATAAACGCCCATGCCGTAAGTGATGATGCAACAAGAATTTCCTTCTTCAATATTGCTTTCATTGGCTTGCAAAACAACATTTCCTTTTCCTAATGGGATGATATAATCTTTATCGGGTTCGGTCATTTTTGCTTCTTCTGTGCCTGGTACTTTACTCCAGTAAAGTCCTTTGTGCTCAAGCATTACAACCGGGTTAGGGTCTAAGAAAGCAGCTTTTAAAAGTCCCTTCATATCCGCGGCATTTGAAGGATAAACCACTTTAATTCCTTTAATGGTAAGCAAGGTGCTTTCTACACTACCACTGTGGTAAGGTCCGCCACCACCATATGCGCCAATGGGCACACGTATTAAAGTTTGAACTGGAAATTTACCACAACTTAAATAACAACTTTTAGAAATTTCGGTTACCAATTGGTTGAGTCCGGGATAAATATAATCTGCAAATTGAACCTCCACAATTGGCTTTGCGCCCACCGCACTCATGCCTACAGTAGAACCGATTATATATGCTTCTTGAATGGCGGTATTGAAAACACGATGGTCGCCAAATTGCTCGGCCAATGTAGCTGCTTCTCTGAAAACCCCGCCCAATCTGCGCCCTACATCCTGTCCATACAAAATTGCTTCCGGATAGGTTTCCATGATTTCCCTTATGGCAAAAAGAGCAGCATCAACCATTAATATTTTTTCATTTTGAATGGGCGATCTGTTTCCTTTTTCTTCGGTGATTGGTGTTGGTACAAAAACAAAATTTTCTACTTCCTCAGGAGATGGATCAGGGGAATTGGTTGCTTCTGAAAAATCTGAATTTACTTTTTCATTTGCCTCAGTATCTATGTTTAAAAGTTCGGTTTCAGAAATCCCGTTTTCTAATAAATATTTTTTCAAAATAGGAAGTGGATCTGATTCGTAAGATTTCGCCAACTCTTCTTCGTTTCGATAAAATTCTTTTCTTACGCCACTCGTGTGATGCCCTAATAGCGGCACTTTTGCATGTACGAGCCATGGAACACAATTCGAACGCACATCATCTATCACCATTTGCATGGTTTCGAATGATTCTATAAAATTTGTGCCGTCAATACTAATTCTATTGATGCCTTTAAATCCTTCTATAAATTCGAATGCATTTGTCGTACGCGCTTCTTTTGACGTTACACTGATTCCCCAGTCATTATCTTGAACCAAATAAATGATCGGCAATTGATGTAATGCGGCAAATTGAAAAGCTTCACTTACTTCGCCTTCCGTTACGGATGCATCTCCAAGAGAACAAATTACAATTGGCGAAGTATTCTCTTTTATTAAATTGCTTTTTATGGATTGTAAATATTTCAAACCCTGAGCAACCCCCGTCGTAGGAATGGCTTGCATTCCAGTTGCACTGCTTTGATGAATGATGGTTGGTTTATTGTTGCCTCTATAATTTGGGTGATTGTAATATTCTCGACCTCCCGTAAAAATATCGTTGCCTTTAGCCAATAATTGAAGCATTAATTCGTAAGGTCTAAATCCTAATCCAAGCATAATGCTTTCATCGCGGTAATAAGGACTTACATAATCACAAGGCATTAAATTAAAAGCGGTGGCTAGCTGAATTGCTTCGTGACCTCTAGATGTACTATGGACGTACTTGCAAATCGTGCGATTGGCTTCGTAAGTTTCTGCCATTGCTTTAGCAGTACACATCAGGGTATAAGCCCTTAATAAAATATCGTTTTGAATTGGCATGTTGCAAGTTATAAAAAAAGCCAAACTGAAATTTGGCTTTGGGTAATTATTTTATTTGTGTTTTAAAATGAAAAAAATTATTTCATTTTGAAAGTTTCCAAAAACTTAGTGGTGAAGTTTCCTTTTCTGAAATCTTCATTTTGCATTAATTGTAAATGAAATGGAATTGTTGTTTTTACACCTTCAATTACATATTCGCTCAATGCTCTGTGCATGGTATCAATAGCTTCTTCACGAGTTTGCGCAACAGCGATTAATTTAGCGATCATGCTATCATAATACGGCGGGAT
>CANFUJ010000227.1 GCA_947450165.1 Chitinophagaceae bacterium | reverse complement strand
ATCTTTTTTAACAACAATTGGTTTCTTTTTTTCTGGACTTGTAATAATTGGTTTATTTGGGGTAATTGTTGTTTCTTTTGCTATTTCATCGCATACAGGTAGTTCAGGTGCAGGATTTTTTGTTTTAGTTGAAATTCGCCTCATCCAAAAAAACTCTGTTGCAGTTGCTTCGAAAAAATTAGAAAAAAGATCTTGAATTAAAACAGTCGATCTTAAAATATCATTTCCTGCTTGAGGTACTTTCCATAGCTTTACAATCATTAATACATGATTCCCTTTGTTCTCAATGAACCGTGTACCTGTTAGTGTCCATATTTTCGTTTCTTTATCATAGGTGCCTTTAAAATATGCTTTGCAATGACTGGATTTATTTTTTAGAACAACATCGTATGTATATCCACAAAGCTTGTTGTCATTTTGTATAATGTTGATTTTTACATATTCATCTCTCATCAATCCTTCCCAAGTGCCCATTAAATCTTGAGCACTACAATGAGTTGATAATCCCAATAAAAAACAGAAATAAATTATCCAATTTTTAAAATTCATGTTTAATTATTTTATGGCTGAACATTGGATAATGTTTTAATTATACGATGTTGAGATTAAGCAGTGTTTGATTTTTAATTACTGATAAAGATATATCAAAACACTAACGGCTAAAAATATTAAAATGATAAACTAATGTTGTAGAATATGAACTAATTGTCTCAATTATTAACTTATAAAGTATGTTGGATTAGAGAAAATGAAAAGGATATCCTATAGTTTAAAGATGACCGTTAGTAAAAAACGTCATTTTTAAATAAAGTTGAACTAAAAAATAAAAAACTTTAAAAATTTCTTGTCAATAAAACTTAGTTCCCTTACTTTTGCCGCGGAGAGTTGGCAGAGTGGTCGATTGCGGCAGTCTTGAAAACTGTTGACTGTTACAGGTCCGGGGGTTCGAATCCCTCACTCTCCGCATAATTTTATTATAAGAAATCAAAAGCGTCTAAATCAAAAATTTAGACGCTTTTTTGTTTTAGTTCCATTCTTAAAATGTATTTTTTTGTTCACGCGCATAATCTCTAATCAAGTTTCTTTTTTATCTGAAAAAATGAAACCAATCAACTATGTAGATTTGTTCATATTAAAGTTGATAAAAGTAATTCAGCTTACTATTTCTTAATTAGTAATAAATGTGATTTTTGTAATCAAATATTTGTATTTTCTATCGATTTGAGTATATTTGTAGCATAATTCATTCGCTATAATATAAATAATAATTTAATGACTGAAATTTCATACATAAATTGGCGTTCTTTGAGTGATAAAGCATTGGCTGAGCAAATTGGCAAGTTTATCAGAGAAAAACGCATGGAGCAAAACAAAACACAAGATATGCTGTCACATGCAACAGGAGTAAGCCGTTCAACAATAAGTTTGTTGGAAAATGGAGAGTCGGTTACATTATCTACATGGTTACAAGTACTTCGAGCTTTGGATCAGCTACAGGTATTAGATGCTTTTATCATTCATCAGCCAACCTTAAGCCCAATACAATTGGCAAAAATGGAATTAAAAAAACGCAGAAGGGCTAGAGGTGATGAAACATCTTCTTCAATTAATTCAAACTGGTAACACATGAACACAGCATTTGTAAAAATATGGGGTGAAATGGTCGGAGCGGTAGCATGGGATGAAAACACTCGAATGGCTTCATTTGAATACGATGCTGATTTTAAAAGATTGAATTGGGATTTATCGCCTTTGAAAATGCCAATCAAATCAACAAAAAATATTTTTAATTTTCCAGATCTTAAAAAAGATAAAAACTCGGAGTATGATACCTACAAAGGATTACCCGGTTTATTGGCAGATGTGCTTCCGGATAAGTATGGTAATCAGTTAATCAACATGTGGCTTGCGCAACAAGGCCGTTCGCAAAATAGTATGAACCCTGTTGAAATGCTTTGCTTCATTGGTGCAAGAGGAATGGGCGCAATGGAATTTGAACCAGCCGCATTCAAAGAAAGCAAACGTACATTTTCAATTGAGGTAGATAGCCTAGTTGATATCGCTAAAAAAATGCTCTCTCAAAAAAATGAATTCAAGACCAATCTTAAAAAAGATGAAGAAGAAGCTATGATGGAAATTTTAAAGATTGGAACATCAGCAGGTGGAGCAAGACCAAAAGCTGTAATTGCTTATAATGAAAAAACTGGAGAAGTGCGATCGGGTCAAACCATTGCCCCTAAAGGTTTTGAACATTGGCTATTAAAATTGGATGGTGTAAGTGACATACAATTAGGCGCCAGTACAGGGTATGGCAGAGTAGAAATGGCTTATTACAACATGGCGATTGCCTGCGGTATTGAGATGATGCCATCGATACTTTTGGAAGAAAATGAGAGAGCACATTTCATGACCAAGCGATTTGATAGAGCGGATGGGGATATTAAGCATCACATTCAAACATTATGCGCCATCAATCATTTCGACTACAATGCTGTTAATAGTTTTAGTTATGAGCAGCTTTTTCAAACGATGCGTGAACTAAAACTAACTTATCCAGCGGCAGAACAGATGTTTCGTAGGATGGTTTTTAATGTGATGTCCAGAAACTGTGATGATCATACTAAGAATTTTGCCTTTGTATTGAAAAAATCTGGTCAATGGGAATTAGCGCCAGCTTACGATTTATGCCATGCTTACAAGCCCGGTCATCAATGGGTAAGTCAACATATACTCAGTGTAAATGGAAAGCGCAAAGGCATCACCAAAAACGATCTGTTACATATTGGAAATTCAATTAAATGTAAACAAGCCGCTATCATCATTGAAGAGATTGAAGCCATAATAATGAATTGGAAAAAATACGCCAATGAAGTAGGAGTGTCTGTTAACCTTACAGATGCGATTGAAAAAACAATCAAGGACTGGAATTGATATTCATATGTGCTGTCTCCAAAATGATTGCTTTTAAAATGGTCAAAAAAATGTTTTATTATTCATTTTTTATTTTTCTCCAGTAGCTTTTTTTACAATCAAAATCAATTTTGAAATACCATTTGATTTTCTTTGAATAATCCAATACTTTTGTCCGTAAAATTTCAAAAAACATGAAAAAGTTAATTCCAATATTTTTACTTTGTTTATTTGCAAACAGAAGTATTTCTCAAAATCTTGACGATATCAATGATTTAATGGGAAGTTT
>CANFUJ010000226.1 GCA_947450165.1 Chitinophagaceae bacterium | reverse complement strand
TCCTTTACTTAAGTTTTTTGTAGCCGATAAAACGTCTTCTTTGTGTGCAGATACACCACGTTGGTTATATAAACTCATGGTGCAAATTTAAGTTTGAAAAATGAAATTATCATTTATAAATTATCAATTAGTTTTGCACCAATATAAAAAAATGAAAGTACACCATAACATATTGGAGCTGCCTCAATTTGAACGTGCTGTTTTAACCATTGGTACTTTTGATGGCGTTCATTTAGGGCATCGGAAAATTATTGAACAATTGGTCAATGAGGCAAAACGAGTGAATGGAACTTCCATTGTGTTAACTTTTTTCCCACATCCCAAACATGTTGTTGGCAATAATAGCGAGGCGATACTTTTATTGAATACGCTGGAAGAAAAAGTGGAATTATTGAGAGATGCAGGAGTTGACCATTTGGTTGTCACTCCGTTTACACCTGAATTTGCTGAATTAAGTGCCGAAAATTATATCAAGGAGTTTTTAATTAAATCATTTCATCCGCATACATTAATTATTGGTTACGACCATAGATTTGGAAAAAATAGAATTGGAGATTTCAATATGCTGGAGAAGTATTCAACTGAATTTGGTTATACTGTAATGGAAGTTCCCGAACATATTTTAGCACATATTAAAATAAGTAGTACACAAATTAGAAACCAATTGCTTTTAGGCAATGTGGAACAAGCTAATGCGCTTTTGGGTTATCAATATTTTTTTTCAGGCCATGTAATAGATGGCCAAAAACGCGGTCGTACCATTGGTTTTCCTACCGCCAACATATCGATTTCAGATAATGAAAAATTAATTCCTGCTGAGGGTGTTTATGCTGTTTATGTAAAAATAGAAGGTATAGATATTCAATATAAAGGCATGATGAATATGGGTACTAAACCCACTTTTGATGGCCTTGAAAAAACCATTGAAGTAAATATTTTCAACTTTAATGAAATGATATACGGAAAAAAACTAACTGTTTTTTTAAAATTCAAAATCAGAGATGAGATTAAATTCGATTCTGTAGAAGAGCTAGTTGCGCAATTGAATGAGGATAGGAAAGCGGCACAGGGATAAGAGGTTTCTGAAGTTTGAGAGGTTTAGGATGTTCAAAATGTTCAATGAGTTCAATACGTTCAAAAGGTTGGGATTTTCGTCTGGCCTCTGGCGCCGGTTTCCAAACTGTTGTCTAGAAGAGCTTTCAGTCAACGACTGAGGCATAAAAGTTTTAATAGATTTATTGAAAGCAAAAGGTTGGAAGTATTTTCCATTAATTAGCAACTTCGTTTTATAAAAAAACTTCGTGACTTTGAGTCTATGTGCCTTAGAGTTTTAAAAAAAAATCGTGTTTAAAAAAAGCTTCGTGACTTTGCGTCTTCGTGCCTTCGTGTTTAAAAAAAATCGTGTCAAAAACATCACTCAAAATAATTCATCGACTTGTACCCATTTTCAACAAGCAATCTTTCTTTTTGCATTAACCTAATATCAGATTCAACCATATCTTTTACTAAATCACTCAAACTATATTTACATTCCCAGCCTAGTTTTTCTTTTGCTTTTGATGGGTCGCCAATTAATAAATCCACTTCTGTTGGTCTGAAATATTTGGCATCAACACATAAAATTTCTTTTCCTATTTCAACTTGATAATCAGGATTGCTGCATGATTTTACTAGTCCTTTTTCATTTATGCCTTCGCCAACAAATTCAAGTTCGATGCCCAATTCCAAAAATGCCATACGAACAAATTCACGAACTGGTGTAGTTTTGCCCGTTGCAATTACCCAATCTTCTGGTTGTTCGGCTTGTAAAATCATCCACATCATACGTACATAATCCTTTGCATGTCCCCAATCTCGTTGTGCATTTAAATTGCCTAAATAGAATTTATCTTGTAATCCCATTGCTATTCTAGCTGCGGCTCTTGTGATTTTCCTAGTAACAAACGTCTCTCCTCTTAATGGCGATTCGTGATTAAATAAAATACCATTACAGGCAAACATATTATATGCTTCTCTGTAGTTTACCGTTATCCAATACGCATACATTTTTGCAACTGCATAAGGACTACGCGGATAAAAAGGTGTAGTTTCTGATTGCGGCACTTCCTGAACTTTACCATATAATTCGGAAGTAGAAGCTTGATAAATTTTTGTTTTCTTTTCTAACCCAAGTAAACGAACTGATTCTAAAATTCTTAACGTGCCCAATCCGTCTGCATTTCCGGTGTATTCAGGGGTATCAAAAGAAACGTGTACATGACTCATTGCTGCCAAGTTATAAATTTCATCTGGCTGAATTTCCTGAATCAAACGAATTAAATTGGTACTATCTGTCATGTCTCCATAATGCAGAATAAAACTTCTATTTTCAACGTGGGGATCTTCGTATAAATGATCTATTCGTTCGGTATTAAATAAAGAAGTGCGTCTTTTTAATCCATGAACGATATATCCTTTTTTCAATAAAAAATCACTAAGATAAGCGCCATCCTGTCCTGTTACACCAGTAATTAATGCTACTTTTTGCATGTGTTTTGTATGATTAAAAAACCATTCTATCTATTCAAAAAAATGGCTTCAAACTTTGTATAAAAATAAAAATCCCTCAAAAGGATTTTATTAAAACATGAAGATATGATTTTTTTGATTTTTTAAAATAAAGATTAGAGTTGGATAATGGATGATTTCTAGATCCTGGATAGCAATATGTTCCACCAAACCACAAACAATAAACACCAAACGCCAAACACCAAATAACAAACATCATTATTTTCTACCAAATTCATCCGACACCCTTACAATATCATCTTCATCACTTAAATGTGCTGGATTAGCGTGAACCCAAATTTCTGCTACTATACCCCAATCATTTAAACCAACCAATCTATGCCTTTCTCCTGTTTTTAATTCTATCAGTTCATTTAAAATCATGTTTTGGGTATCCTTTAATTCATCTGTTTCACTTCTTACAATTCCAGCTTCTCCTTTTATTAATTTCCACAATTCCGATCTTCTAAAATGATATTGCCAACTAAGTTTTTTGTGTGGTTCTACCATCAATATTTTTGGACTAATTTTTTTATTTTCAAATACATTATAATCAAGCTCTGCAAAAAAATGTTGAATAAAAAGTTGGGCACTATTTTCATTTACTACAAAAAATCCACCCCATGGTCTTGTTGTATCTACAATCTCTACTTCAATTGAAAGTTGCTTCAACATTTCTGATACCTCATTAAATACGATTTCTTTTGATGTCATTGGA
>CANFUJ010000225.1 GCA_947450165.1 Chitinophagaceae bacterium | reverse complement strand
TTACAAGGCGGCATTTATAAAGAAACTGCAGAAGCCATTGATGATTGCGAAGTTGCCATTATTCCAAAAAAAGAATTTGAAGATTTATTACACAACAGTAAAGAGGTAGCGCAGAAATTCATTAATTTATTGGCAAAAAACATTTCTGACAAAGAACATCATTTAATTAGTTTGGCTTATAATTCTTTGCGCAAAAAAGTTGCTGATGCTTTGGTGGTGTTAAAAAACAAATACCAAGAAACAAATGATGGAAATTTCAGCATCGACATCAGCAGAGAAAATTTAGCCAATATTGCTGGCACTGCTACAGAATCATTAATCAGAACATTGAGTGATTTCAAAAGTGAAAAAATTATTGACATCAAAGACGGCCACATTACCATCATAAACGATAAAAAATTAGAAGGCATGATGAATTAATACCCTTTATTTTATACCTAATGGGTTAATTTTAAAACAATCGTTTATCTTTATTAAAAGAAATTTTATGAAGAAAACGATTTTGTTTTTATTGCTACACCTTAGTTTTTCAATGAGTTATGCTCAAGTAAAAATGCCGGCATTGTCTCCTGTACAAACCATCAAACAAGATATAGGCGTTGGTTTTATTGAGTTGAAATATGCTCGACCTAGTGCGCGTGATCGTAAAGTTTTTGGAAATGTAGTTCCTTACAATACATTGTGGCGAACAGGTGCTAATGCAGCAACACTCATAAAGTTTACAGATAAAGTAACCATTAATGGTAATATTTTAGATACAGGATCTTATGCTGTTTATACCATTCCCGGTAAAGAAAATTGGGAATTCATTTTCAATAAAGGCGTTTCAAATTGGGGAACTGATGGCTATAAAAAAACTGAAGACGTTCTTCGTATAACCGTTCCCGTTCATAAATTAAAAAAAGCGTTGGAAACATTTACGATAGCTTTTGAAAATATGAAACCTTCTGCTTGTGATGTTCATTTAACATGGGAAAAAACGGATGTTTCATTTTCTGTAACCATAGATGTAAAAGAAAAGCTGAAAGCTCAAATTGAAGCGGGCATGAACGCTGATAAAAAACCTTACTTTCAAGCTGCGCAATTTTATAACGAATATGAAATTGATTTGCCTAAAGCATTAACAAATGTAGATAAGGCTATCGAAGCAAACCCAACTGCTTATTGGATGATGTTGTACAAAGCAAAAATTCAAGAAAAAATGGGCGATTTCAAAGGGGCTTTAATCACCTCTCAACAATCAATGGAAGCAGCAAAAAAAGCAAATAATCCAGATTACATCAAATCAAATACAGATTTTCAAAAAGTGGTAAAAGCTAAAATGAAATAAATGCTGGATTTAACATGATTGATATAATTTTTCGGAGAATTCCTGGAAGAAATCAGCTTTTATTTTATTGATTTTGTTTATCAGTGTTTCTATGTTCAACCTGATGCCTTGTTGTTTCTTAATTAAAAGAATTATATCTATTTCATATTCCTTTTTATACACCAACATCAACCGATTTTGCTGCTCTACAACCTCATCATTCAAAACGAAATAGATTTCCTCTAAAGTCAAAAATTGTATTTGGAAATTTTCAATTTTAAACAAAATGTTTTTATCGTTATTCGATTTAATGATATCGTTTAATCGATTTATGCGCATTAAATTTTCATTTTTTATAAACGCAATTAACCTTTTCCAAGTTTCTACTTCATAAATTAATTGTTCTAAAATAATGTTTTTCATGTTGGGTAGTTTATAGGTTTGGCATATTATTTAATGCAAAAAACAAAATATTGAATTGATATAAACTGACTATGATTGTATATTTACATGATTTTAATCAGTTGCTCAATGCGGTTGATTTTTGAATTAAATAAACAAAAGATTTTAATTGAATACACACTATACATATTTCGCCATTTTATTGATGTCTATTCTTGGTCCATTGGCATTAAGTTTTGATAGAAAAGTGGCATTTTATAAACATTGGAAACAAGCGTTTGGTGCAATGCTTTTGCCCGCTTTTTTTTATGTGGTTTGGGATATTATTTTTACACAAAGAGGTGTTTGGTCATTTAATCATTTATACATCACTGGAATACGTTATTACAATTTGCCGATTGAGGAAATGCTTTTCTTTTTTGTGGTTCCTTATTGTTGCACTTTTATTTATGCATGTGTTAAAAGTTATTTTCCAAAACTACAATCGAATAAAAATACCGGTGTGCTTTTTAAAAGTTTAGCACTTATATTTTTTGTGATTGCTTGTTTTAATTTCAAACGGGACTATACTTTTTACACTTTTCTTTTTTGTAGTATTTTCATTTTATTTATCCTTTATCAACGTTTTAATCAAGCTGTTTTTTTAGTTTCTTATCTTATCATTTTGATTCCATTTTTAGTTGTAAACGGATTTCTAACAGCTATACCAGTAGTGCTTTATAATGATGCGGAGAATTTAGGCATTCGCATTTTCACCATTCCATTTGAAGATGTTTTTTATGGAATGCTATTGGTAATGATGAATATTTTGGGATTTGAACATTTAATTCAAAAACAGAAAAAATAAATAAATTATTTTTGATAGAACAACTTCAAGATGCTTTCTATAATAATCGTTAATTACAATGTTAGATATTTCATCGAAGCTTGTTTGCACTCGGTTGAAAAGGCATGTAAAAATATCAATGCAGAAATCTTTGTAGTTGATAACGCGTCAACTGATGACAGCAAATTGGTAATGCCATCACTTTTTCCAAACGTACATTTTATTTGGAATGAAGAAAATCTTGGTTTTTCGAAAGCCAATAACTTGGCCATTAAAAAAGCAAGTGGACAATACATTTTGTTTTTAAACCCTGACACCATTGTGCCAGAGGATTGTTTTGAGAAATGCTTGTCATTTTTTTCCACGCATCATGATGCTGGTGCACTTGGTGTGCACATGATAGATGGAAATGGAAATTTCCATAAAGAAAGCAAACGTAGTTTTCCTGCACCTGCGGTATCGTTTTACAAAATGATTGGACTCTCAAATTTATTTCCCAATTCTAAATTATTTGCTTCATATTATGCGGGGCATTTGCCAGAAAATAAAACGGCTTCCGTGGAAGTGTTGTCCGGCGCATTTATGATGATTTCTAAAAAAATAATGGACAGGGTTAAAGGATTTGATGAAGATTATTTTATGTACGCGGAAGATATAGACTTGAGCTATCGTGTGAAAAAAACAGGTTTTAAAAATTATTATTTTGCAGAAACCAGCATCATTCATTTCAAAGG
>CANFUJ010000224.1 GCA_947450165.1 Chitinophagaceae bacterium | reverse complement strand
TATTGACTTAATTACTTTCTATTGTAATGTCGCTCCTCTGGAGCGTGGGGATGATTTGAATAATCCAAAAACCAATTGATTAAAGAAATTTACACCCTTATCTAAACAAATAAAAATTAATTTATACAGTGAATATTAAACTCAATAAAAGCAATACCACACTATCTCCGTAGGTGCGACATATCAATAGCTCCGTAGGTGCGACATAAAAAATTGACAATCAAAAAATGAAAATTATTAAAATATGGATAACCCAGATTTAATTCGGAAACGAAGACGCTGGAACACTTATCGTTCCAACAGAATGTAAAATATGCCAGTTTTTAAAATCCTGACTCGCCTCCATTCCTTTACCGTTTATGGTTTCTGTTTTAGTTCTGATCTTTACAGGTCGATCGGTATAAAACTCAGACCCTGTTCTATTTTTATCCCAATATAATTCGTCACAAATTAACGTATCGCCTTTTTCAATATTAATAATAACCACACTGTCTCTTAGGTTTACGATTTTTTTATACTGTTCGTATCTCGCATAATGTGCATTTAAAATGCTTTCAATCTTTCCTTTTTCATTGTAAAAGTCGGCATGTATTTTTTCTGGAAACTCTACATAAGGAACAATATCTTGAACATTTAACATCAGTGGTGCGCTAAGGATAGCTTTCTTTTTACCGCCTAAAGTGTAATTTAATTTAACCATTCTTGCTTCTTCAATTCCTGTCTTTTTAAGACTTAAGTTTTTCACCTTCTCTATATCATTTTCGCATGCACACAAAAAAATACAGCTTATCATTAAAGCTGTAGTAAAAATATTTTTTAAGGTTGAATGTGTCATAACTTAATGATGCAGAAATTAATCATAGCTTCTTTTTTGGAACCATCTTGCATTCATAGAAATTCCAAAATTTATTCTAAATGAATTTTCTTTCAAACCTGTTGTACCCGCATTGTTGATTGTTCCAATTTCAATCGAAGTATTTAATGCTACATATTCGCCTCTGTTTTGAATTTGTCTTGGCGTGGTTAACGGCATCCCTGTTCCAAAAGTAAATGCGTATCTATTTCTAATGTTATCTGTTTTTATTGGCGCAGTTCCATAATAAAACCCAGTTCTGTATTTGATGTAATTCCAGTATTTATTAGATGCTGCATTAAATTTAGCGGGATAAAATTCAGCACCCGCTTTTACCACCCAACTATTGGTTGTTTTGTCTGATTCATTGTAATAGCTGTATTTTGTCCAGTCTGATGTTTCAAAATCAGCACCAAATAACCATTGTTTGTTTTTAGTTTGATATGTAAACCCCGCTCCGTAAGTGGCAGGAATTACAATTTTACCCTTTACATCTTTTATGGTTGATACGCTATCAATAGTTAATACCGCACCCGAACCGCTATAACCAAACGTTTCATTTATCGTAGTTTGATTGGCATTTAATTTTTGTTGAAAATTTGCATAAGCGCCTAACCTTAAATTTCCGCCATTTTTAATGTGGAATTCATATTGCATTCCTGCATTTAAAAACACGCCACCAAATGTACTTTTTAATTCCTCATTTCCTTTTGCATAAATAATCGTATCATTCATCAATGACGTTCTTGTGCTGATGGATTTATTTCCAAAACTAAAGCCCGTACTTACACCAAAATTGAATTCGTTTTTATGCGAACCATTTCCGATTTTTCTGATACCAGTACTTACATTCACTTGGTTCAAACCACCGGTTCCTTCATATAATGTATTCACACTATCGATGTTGCTTATGCGGCTATTTTTTTCGATTTTATAACTGATTCGGGTTAATGGTTTTAATCCAAAACTGGTACCCCATGTTACTCCTCTTTTTTCCATTTTTGGGGTAGAAATAGGAAATGCTACTTGAAAATATGAAATAGCCGCATTCGACGAGGTATATTTTTGATCATTAAGATTGCTTTTTAGCGTTCTTGAATTGATTTCTCCGCCTAAGTCGAAAATCGTATTGGAAAAGTTTTTTGTATTTGACAATGAACCCAATGAAGCTGGGTTAGCAATGTTTATATTAAATGGAGAACCCACCAAACCATAATCTGAATACGCGGCAGAAAATCCACCCATTGCACGATTGGTAATATTTTGACCGGAAATAACATCGCCCAGCCCATATCTGCTGTATGGCGAGTTTTCCTGAGCCTGCGTTGTGTTATACATCAACAGGGCAAGTATTGCTACAAAAATGTGTTTAATTCGATTAATTATTGAGTTCGCTGAGTGCATAAAGTCCTTTAAATAAAAAGTTAATGTCGGCAAATATCTTCTTTTTAAGTTGACTAACAAAATAGACACTATTGCCCCCGGTTAAAAGCACGTTAAAGTTCCCGAATTTTTCGTTGTATTTTTCAATGAAACCCTCAATTTCATTGACTATTCCAAATATCACCCCCGATTGTAAATTAGTTTTGGTATCGTAGCCAATTAATGGAATATTCCAGGTTTGTGCCTCTAACGGTAGTTTTGCCGTGTATTCATGCATCGATTTAAAACGCATGTCCACGCCCGGTGAAATGGCTCCGCCCAAAAATTGATGGTTGCTGTTAATGAAATTATAGGTTATACAAGTTCCTATGCCGATGATTAAATTATTTTTTTTGGGGAAAAGATGAACTGCAGCTGCTGCCAATGCAAGTCGATCCACACCTGTGGTTTCGGGTTTTCCAGTGGCCAACTTAAAATTTAAAATCGTTTGGTTGCTGATTTTATGAAACTTGGTATGCTGAATAAGTAAGTTTTCGATGTCGGCATCATGATGTACTACGGATGAAAGTATTGATTTTTCGGGCTTGTACGCATCAATTATTGTTTTTAAATGCGATATCGTATCATCTAAAAGATCTATGGTTTCAATAAGTTGATCATGGTTAAACACCGCTGCTTTATAGCGGGAATTTCCAAAGTCCAAACAAAGCGTATGCATTCGTTAATTATTTAGGTTAAAATTCAAAAGTAAAAATTCAAAAAATGTTGATTCTGACTTTTCACTTTTTACTTTTTACTTTTTTACTTTTTTACTTTTCACTTCACCAAACAAAGTTCATCCCATTTGGTGGTGAATCTATTGCTGCGTAATTCTTGTCGCATTTTCCAATTTTTTTTGGTGCCTGCGGTGGCAAATTTCAGCATATCCGTTCCCATGCCAAAGTTAACGTTATCAATGATATGCATGAGTTTTTGTGACGCCGAAGATTCAGGCGTTTGAAAAAGATTGTATTGAACCATTGCACAGGGTACAAT
>CANFUJ010000223.1 GCA_947450165.1 Chitinophagaceae bacterium | reverse complement strand
GTTTAAGAAGAACTGTTCTTCTTGTCATACTGAACCATTGTTCACCAATGGAAGTTTTAAAAACAATGGATTGAAAGCAAGTGTCATTTTAAATGATTATGGCAGGATGCGCATTACCCAAAACAAAAGAGATTCTTTACTTTTTAAAGTTCCTTCTTTAAGAAATTTAGCATACACTTATCCATATATGCATGATGGAAGATTTACCAAATTATCGGAGGTTTTACAGCATTATACATCAGGCATTGATTTAAATTCAAACATATCGAAAGAACTGAAACAATCAATTGTACTCACTCCAAATGAAAAAGTAGATTTGATTTCTTTCTTACTGACTTTAAATGATCGATCATTTGTATTTAATCCCAATTATTCATTTATAAAATAACCCAATTGAAAAAGATATTTATCATTAGCATTTTTAGTTTTGTTTTAATATTAAAATCATTTTCACAAAATGATACTTCAAGTATAGATTTTACATTAAAAAATGTAGATGGAAATTTTATTTCGTTGAAAGATTATCCTGAAGCGAAAGGATTTATTATCATCTTCACGTGCAATCATTGTCCTTTTGCAAAACTATATCCCAAGCGATTAAATAAGTTGAATAAAAAATATAGCAATAAAGGATTTCCTTTGTTGGCAATAAGTTCAACGGATACGATTTTATATGCAGAAGATACTTATGAAAACATGGTTATAAAGGCAAATAAGGAAAAGTTTAATTTCCCTTATTTGTATGATGAAACGCAATCAGTAGCGAAATTGTATAAAGCAGAAAGAACGCCTCAAGCTTTTGTTCTTTTTAAAGAAAACAACAATTGGGTCATAAAGTACAACGGAGCCATTGACGATAATGGAGCGGAACCGAAAAAGGTAAAAGTGGATTATGTATCTGATGCGGTGGAAGCTTTACTTAAAAATCAAAAGGTTTTGATTAGTGAAACAAAATCAATTGGCTGTAAAATAATGTTTAGAAATCAGGTAAAATCATCAATGTAATATCCCTTTTTTGAATAAATCATTTGAGATTATTTTACCGTATTCATCAGCAAGCGTTTCCAAATTCATTGGATTGAAAGATTTTGTTTGTGCTGAATAAATCAAGGATTTATCTGATAAATCATATAGATTGCTTTCCCAAAAATAGTTGGTGTTTTCTGTGTAATACCCAGGTTCATACACACGATCATAAACAGTTGAATAATATCCCCAAAATCTTCTGTAATACATGGAGTAAGGCGTATATGTTATTCTGCCTGGTATGTAGTGTTTTTCTTTTTCTTTGTCTAATAATACAACGGTTAGAACGGCATCAAATCCTTGACCCTTAATTTTGTTGATTGCTTCTGATTCTTGTAGTCCCGATAAAAATAATGGTCCGTAGCTTTCAATTGCGGAAAATGCTTCAATACCTTTTTTAGTTAAATCGTTTACCAAATGATTTTCCAATTTTACCCTAATTGATCTGTCTTTATTATTGTCAATGGCCAGTATCAATACTTTTTTTATTATTTTTTTGTTTGTGTCTTCAGCTTGCCAAGTATTTGTTATCACTGAAGAATAACAGTTTTCTAATAAAATGACAATACAAAAGAAGATAAGGTTTTTGATTATTTTGATGTTTCCATTAAGCATAAATCCAATCTTTAATTTTGTTAGCAAGATTTATTTTTATTATTCGAGAAATGTTTGCAAATTTTTTAAAGGATCCCGTTTTATTTCCACTGGAAAAAAAACCAGAATTTTCACTTGCTTTCTTTTCGATAATAGTGGCCATAATTTGTTTTAAAATATTTGATGGCTTTACACTGGTTTTCAAATCTTGCCAATTGTGATGTATTTCTTTTTCGACGTCATTTATTTCTAATAACAATCTACTTTTCTCTAATTCTAGTGCAGTTATGTTTTTAAATGATGGCATTTTAATAATTTGATTTTTTTGAGAAATTGATTTCAAAAAAATGGGTAATGCTTTTATCAATTTAAAAGTCAATTACCCATTTTCTAAAGCTGTTTTGACTTTATTTGGAATCTTTAAAAAGTTCATGCAGAATTGAATTCATAATTGGGATGCGAATTAATTTATTTCTAAACTTCCAAAGGATGACTCCAATTAAACCATAAAATCCAGCAACAATCAGCAATGCAAGGTATAATTCGCCTACAAAATATTGCAACATAACGGCCAAGGCTAGTCCGAAAAAAAATGCAAATAGAAAAAAAATCATAGAAATAAAAATCAAACTAATTCCGTTACTCATAATCTTAGAAGTTTTTTCAGCAGCTTCTAATTTTATTAATGAAACATGATGCTTGAAATATAAGCTCGTATTTTTTGCGAGTTCTTCTATTTTTTCAATTGATTTTTCCATTGCGGTTGCTATTAAATGTAATCGTTTACAGAACCTGTAACGCCATCCACTTTTTCTTTAACGTTGTTTCTAAATCCTTGAACAGAATCTTTAATTTTTGCTACTGATTTTGTTAAATCATCAGACAGTTTAGTTCCAGTATCTTTAATTTTTTTTCTAGTGTCTACACCTTTGTTTGGTGCAAATAAAATTCCGAGTACAGTTCCTACTGCTAGTCCAATGCCCAAAGAGATAAGTACTTTGTTGTTCTTTTCCATGATTAATTTTTTAAAATGTGATTAAATGGTTTTCGATTATAATAATTTATTACAGCGAAAATAATCCCATCATAGAAAAGACAAAATGAGCAAAATCAGTATTTGTAATGATTTGAAACTAGGTGGTTTCTTAAGAAATGATAACTTGTTGTAGAATTCTTTCAACATCTTCTAGATGACATAATTCGGTTCCTGGATTTATTGTGGCAGCTGTTCCGCAAGACACTCCAAACTTTACAGCATTGGGTAAATCTTCACCAATAGATAATTTGTGTACAATTCCCGCCAACATGCTATCTCCAGCGCCAACTGTACTTATTGTTTTTACTTTCGGAGGGGTAATGGTATTGACTGAATCTTTTGTAATTAACATGGCACCTTTAGCACCTAAAGAAACACAAATTGCTTCACATTTTTCAGAGGCGATTATTTTTTTACCAACTGTTGAAACCTCATCAATAGATATGGAATCCAACCCAGCTAAGGTTGCGAGTTCGTTGATATTTGGTTTGATTAAAAATACATTTTCTTTCAAATGGTTTTTTAATGCAGGTCCTGATGTATCAATAATAAATTTTGCATTTTTATTTTTACAAATCAATGCAATTTTGCTAACAATATTTTCATCAAAATTAGAAG
>CANFUJ010000222.1 GCA_947450165.1 Chitinophagaceae bacterium | reverse complement strand
TTTAACCCAAAAATGCAATGAGAATACCTATGCGATTATTGGTTATCAATTGGATAAAACATTAAGTGAAAATGGAACCGTTAGTAGAGGCGTTTGTGAAGTAGATGGGGCGCAAAATTTAATTTCTATTAAAGAAAGAACCAAAATTTATAAAGCAGAAAAAGGTAAAGTGGTGTTTGAAGAAGACGGAAATGAAATTGAAGTGTCTGGAAACTCAAGCGTGTCTATGAATTTTTGGTGCTTTCATCCCAATATTTTTGAATCTTCAAAAGCACTTTTTGAAGCATTTGTTCCACAAAATAAAGACAACTTAAAAGCTGAATTTTTCATCCCAATTGTTGCGGATAATTTTATTCAACATGCATCTAATTCAATTAAAGTGATACCAACTACCTCTCAATGGTTTGGTGTTACGTATAAAGAAGATGCACCTAGTGTAAAGGCCAGCATTGATCATTTAATTGAAACGAAGGTTTATCCAACATCTTTGTGGGGATAGTTTAATAAATTGAATAATGAAATTTTGAAAGCCAATCGTTCAAACGGTTAGCTTTTTATTAAGTGGCTAATTTTTCATAACCCAGGGATTAAAACCATAGGCTACAGAAATGATTTTACCACAACCATTTCAATGGTTTTATTGTCTCAATTACAAGCCAATTTTTTCTTTAAAAACTTTCGCGGCAATTTTATCTATGGGCAAACTCAGCAAATCTGGAGAAAATAAATGATGGGGTATAAATCTAAAACTTTCTGTTTGTCCAGTTTCGGCATGTTTTTTTAATTGCCCTTCATCAAAGTCATAAGCGGTTTCTTTTATTTTGATTTTGATGGGCTCCAATGCACGCACAATATAATAGATGGACATCATCTGGTGTTGGGGATTGAACATGCTCGGTTGGTAATAATCGGTGGTATATAAATGCTCCACAACTTCAACACTAAGATCCATTTCTTCTTTAAATTCTCTAATCAAACATTCGTGTGTTCCTTCGCCAAATTCTAAACCACCTCCACAAAATTTCGTA
Source organism: Chitinophagaceae bacterium (assembly GCA_947450165.1). Classification (GTDB taxonomy): domain Bacteria; phylum Bacteroidota; class Bacteroidia; order Chitinophagales; family Chitinophagaceae; genus Ferruginibacter. The sequence goes on along the minus strand of CANFUJ010000222.1, from coordinate 2,284 downwards.
TAATATTTTCCTTTGATTAACTCATCGCTAACCAATATTTCTTGCTTATCGTTGAGTAACAAGCCATAAACACGAATGTTAAACATGGTTATTTTTTTATTCTACGAACATAATTAAATAATGCAAATCCAAGTATGAAAAAACAAATCATCACTGGAATCCAAAATGCATAAGGTGAATGCTGAAAGGGCAGAGGCACATTCATGCCATAAATACTGGCAATCAAAACTGGAATACTTAAAAAGATTGTTAATGTGGTTAAGCGTTTCAATACCTCGTTTTGATTGTTGCTAATGATGCTTGCAAATGCATCTAATGAGCTGCTTAATATGTTTGTATATGTTTGTGCTGTCTCTAATGCCTGAGAAGTTTCAATAATCAAATCATCTAAAAAATCCTTTTCATCTTCATTTAAACCTAAGAAATCGGTGCGTGCCATTTTCATCATCAATAACTCATTGCTTCTAAGCGCAGTTACGAAATATACCAAACTCTTTTGAATGCGCATCAATTGAAGCAATTCTTCGTTTCTATTAGCATCATAAAGTTTTTGTTCAAGAATATTTCTTCGTTGGTTTATTTCTTTAAGGTATTCTTGAAAGTTCATGGTTATCTTCTCAAATACCTTTAATGCCATCATATTTTTTTTGTCGGGATGGCGATTTTGAAAACTATTTAAGAATTTTTTTATGGCTTCGTTTTCAAATGAATTTACCGTTACAATTTGTCCATTCGTTAATATGATACAAATTGGAATCGTGATATAAAAAGCATCACTTTCATTAAATGAATTGTTTTCAGTTGGGGTTTTGATGACAATCAATTTCACATTGTCCGACAATTCGTATCGGCTTCTTTCATCAATATCCAATGAATCTTTTAAAAAATCGATAGGGATATCCAACTCTTCGCTCAGCTCCGAAAACTCTTCCTGGCGAAGTGGTGGCAAAACGTTTACCCATGTACCATCTGATGGTTTATCAATGGCAATGGTTTGATGATCTACTATTTTAAAAAATTGTACCAAATTGAAGTTTGGGTTTTAAAGGGTGTTTGGTTTTTTTTCAAAGAAATAAACCATAATTTTCAAGCAAAATTAGGTTGAAAATGTAGCAATTCAAATTAGCCAAGATTAAATAAAAGTCAATTTGACAATCAACAATTATTTTTTCTTTTTTGGTGCTGCTTTTTTAACCGCTGCCTTTTTCTTTGCTGGAGCTTTTTTATCAAATGCTTTTGGCTCTTGTTGAAGAATCATTTTTTTAACTGTTTCTAAATCAATAACAGCCAATTCTTCAGGTGTATATTTTCCATTAGCACCTTGCCCAGTAAGTTTCAGCATTTTCTTTCCAAAGCGAATAAATGCACCCCATCTGCCATTTTCTAAGGCGATTTTTTCTTCTGGCCATTGTTGAATAAATCGATTGGATTCTTTTTCAATTTTCTTCTCAATAAGCTCATTACAATCTTGCTGAGTAAGGATTTCAAAATTATATGCCCTTGGAATATTAATGAACAAATCGTTCCATTTAATAAACGGACCGAATCTGCCTTTTCCTTTCGTGATGGGCTTTTGATCGTAAAATCCTATTGGTGCATCTTCTACTTGTTTTGCATGAATGATTTCAATCGCTCTGGCAATATCTACACTTGTTGGCTCTTCGCCTTTTGGAATAGATACAAATTGCTCGCCCCATTTTACATAAGGTCCAAAACGGCCAATATTCACAGACACTTCCATTCCTTCGTGCTCGCCAAGTGTAAGTGGTAATTTAAATAAGTCGAGTGCTTCTTCAAAAGTGATGGTTTCTATACTTTGACTTGCTTTTAATTTAGCAAAACGTGGCTTTTCTTCATCTGTTTGGGCACCAATTTGAACCATTGGGCCATATCTACCCATACGTGCTATCATCGGCTTTCCTTCTTCTGTAACGCCCAACATGCGCTCCCCAACAGCACGTTCAGCGGTTTCTAAAGTATGTGAAACGCCCGTGTGGAAAGGGGTGTAGAAATTTTCAACCATTTTATTCCAAATGATTTTCCCTTCTGCAATATCATCAAACTCTTTTTCAATATTAGCCGTAAACGAATAGTCCATTACATTTTTAAAATGCTGGCTTAAAAAATCAGTTACCACCAAACCCAAATCCGTTGGAAATAGTTTTGATTTTTCGGCTCCTGTATTTTCTTGTTCGGTTACTTTTTCAATTTTATCATTCTTTAACTTGATGATTCTGAAGTTTCTTTTTATGGCTTCTTTATCTTTTTTCTCTACGTAGGTTCT
>CANFUJ010000221.1 GCA_947450165.1 Chitinophagaceae bacterium | reverse complement strand
TTTAAAAAATGGCGCTTCTGGATCTTTATTGATCACTACGATTGTTTTACTTCTGTTTACACCAGCCAAATGCTGAATGGCACCTGAAATTCCAATGGCAATGTATAAATTTGGGGCAATGGCAAGACCAGTTTGTCCAACGTGCTCATGATGTGGACGCCAGTGAATATCAGAAACTGGGCGACTACAAGCGGTTGCTGCGCCAAGTAATTTAGCCAAATCGGTTACAATTCCCCAATTTTCTGGACCTTTCAAACCACGTCCCCCACTAACCACGATATCGGCTTCGCTCAAAGGCACATCACCAATAATTTTATTTACAGATTGAACTGCTATTTTACCAGCAGGAATACTAAGATTCAGATCAATTATCTCAGCTACACCATCAGTTTTCACTACCGAAAATGAATTTGGATTTAATGCAATTATCTTTTTAACGCTATTAATCGAAACATGGGCAAAAGCTTTACCACTGAAAACCGATTTTTTTACCACGAATCCATTAGATGTATCCGGTAAAGCAACTGCTCCAGAAACCAAACCCGCTTTCAATCTTACACTTAAACGCGGTGCGATAGATTTTCCAGTGGTGGTGTTTGAAAATACAAATATGTCTGCACCAATTGTTTCATTAGCATCAGCAATCAATTTGGTAAAAACCTGTGCATCAAAATGGTGTAAGCTTTCATTTGATAGATTGTACACTTTTGAAATGCCGTAATTACCTAAGGTTGAAAGCTCTTCTGATTTGCCCAAAACAATAGCTGAAGCAGATGTTCCCAACTGTTGAGCAATGACAGCACCATAGCTTGCTGCTTCAAATGAAGCTTTCTTTATTTTTCCTTCCGCGATATCTATAAAAATTAAAACACTCATGATTAAAAATTTAAAGTAAAAATTTAAAAAATAAAAGTCAACTTAAATGGCTTTTGCTTCTTCGTTTAATAATCGCACCAATTCTTCTGGATGATCGGCTGAAACCAATTTAACGCCTGCTTTTGCCGGAGGCAAATCAAAACTTACAACAGAAGTTAAAGCAGATATTTCAACAGGTTCAACTACTTTCAAAGGTTTAGTTCTAGATCCCATAATGCCTTTCATATTTGGAATACGTTGTTCTGCCATACCTTTTTGGCAACTTATTACAATTGGAAAAGGAGCTGAATCAATTTCTTCTCCACCTTCAATTTCTCTAACAACAACGGCATTGCCATTAACAATATCAAATTTCACTGCGTGAGAAATAAAGGGAATATCTAAAGATTCTGCAATCATTCCGCCAATTGAAGATCCATTATAATCGATGGTTTCTTTTCCAGTAAAAATCAAATCGTAATTGCCTTCTTTTGCAATGTGCGCAATTTGACTAGCAACATAAAAACTATCTGCAACGTCTGAATTTACACGAATAGCTTCTTCACCTCCAAGCGCGAGTGCTTTACGGATAATAGGTTCGCTTTCAACACCTCCAACATTAATCAAATGCAACACAGTTGAAGGATCCGCTTCTTTGATTTCAATTGCCCTAACCAATGCATACCATTCGTCATAAGGGTTAATAATCCACTGAACGCCATCGGTAGAAAATTTTGAATTATTGTCGGTGAAAGCTATTTTTGACGTAGTGTCAGGTGTTTTACTAATGCAAATCAATATCTTCATAATTAGATAATTGTTTTAATGAATTTTATTTCTGAAATAATTCAGCACTGAAATTGGTTGCAAATATAATTCCATTGTGTTGTTTAAAAAATATTGTTATGAGTCGAATAGAAAAAATTTTGGAAATGATAAACACAAATGGAAAAGACAGCTTTTTACAGCATGCACTTGCATTGGAATATATCAAAATTGGCGAGGAAAAATTGGCATTAGATCAATTCGTGTCGTTATTAAACGACAATCCCCAATATGTAGGATCGTACTATCATTTAGGTAAATTATTTGAGCGAATTGGAGAAACCGAAAATGCGATTTCAACCTATGAAAAAGGCATGGTAGAAGCAAAAAATGCCAAAGACAATCATAGTTATAACGAGTTGATGATGGCGAAGGAAGATTTGGAGTAAGAAGATGTTCCAAAGGTTCCAGAGGTTCAATCAGTTCAAAAGGTTGGAAGTATTTTCCGTTTTTGGCGTTTTTAAAACTTTCGAAATAGATAGAATATCATGAACTTCAGAATAATTTAACTTATTGAACCTCTTGAACTCATTGAACTTATTAAACCTTAACTTACCCCTCTCTTATACAACTGCACCGTATTCTCCAATCCTAAATAAATGGCATCACATATCAAAGCATGACCAATTGATACTTCCAACAAGCCATGAATATTTTGAGCGAAATAACTTAGGTTTTTTAAATCCAAATCATGACCAGCATTTATACCCAAACCTAATTCGTTAGCTTTATTGGCAACTTCAATGAACGGTTGAATTGCAGATTGTTTATTTCCAGAAGCAAATCCAATGGCATAGCTTTCAGTATATAGCTCTATTCGATCTGTTCCTGTTTCTTTTGCAGCCTCAACCATTTCAACAATTGGATCTACAAAAATCGAAACCCGGATTCCTGCATTTTTAAACACCGAAATGATTCCTTTTAAATATTGCTGATGTTCGATGGTATTCCAACCTTGATTGCTGGTAAGCTGATTGGTAAAATCAGGAACAAGCGTTACTTGCGTTGGTTTGTTGTTTAATACCAAATCCACAAATTTATCTTCAGTGGGATTGCCTTCAATATTGAATTCTGTTGTGATTATTTTCTTTAGCGCATACACATCATCGTAACGTATATGTCGTTCGTCGGGGCGCGGGTGAACTGTTATTCCATCAGTACCAAACTGCTCAATGTCTTTTGCGCATTGAATCAGATTGGGATTATTGCCACCTCTTGAATTTCGGAGTGTGGCAAGCTTATTTATATTTACGGATAGTTTTGTCATAATGATTTAATTGAAACACTAAAGCACGATTTTTTTTAACACGAAGGAACAAAGTCACGAAGACACAAAGAAAACACTTTTTTAAAATCTAAAATGATGGAGTGGAAAATGCTTTCAACCTCTTGAGCTTTTTTTTGTTTCATGTAAAGCTCGCAAAGAAGCAAAGCCTCAAATGGAAAATACATTTACCTTAAACCATTAAACCCTTAAATCAGCGAAGCGTATTAAACCTTCTCATCTTCTTTGATGATTGGTGATAACACCAACATCGGCAGTCGAAAATCCCCAACGTTTTGTAAGGGTTGAACATTTTCAACCCCTACAACCTCTCAAACCTCACAAACCTCATAAACCTCATAAACTTCTCAAACCTCTGTTCTTATCAAATCCCTAAT
>CANFUJ010000220.1 GCA_947450165.1 Chitinophagaceae bacterium | reverse complement strand
GGAGCAATTTGTAAATAGTTGTCAACTTTGGTTTTGGAATTTCCAACTATATTTTTTTGTACGTTTAATTTGAAGTTGCTATTTGATAAAATAGCTCCAGAAGCAACAAGTGTTACAGGAATGGCAAAATAATATCTATTCTTGACACAGTTAACGAGTCCTAAATGATGGGTAGTATCAAATTGTGCATTTGAATTAAAACAACTATTACTAAAGCTCAATAAAAATAAAAGACGAATCAATGATGATTTTCGTTTAATAAATATGAAAATTAAGCGTTTCCCATTCTTTTCAAGTGTAAGGTATGCGAAATAACAGCGTCTCTCATTCTGCGGAATTCAATGTATTTAACATCAAATTCTTCACAAGTTTTTTTAATTATCTTGCTGATTTCAGGATAATGTATGTGTGAAATTTTTGGAAATAAATGATGTTCAATTTGGAAGTTTAAGCCGCCAACCAACCAGCAAATCACTTTGTTTTTTGTAGCAAAGTTTGCAGTAGTTTCTATTTGATGGATTGCCCATTCATTTTCAATATTGTTACTATCTGCTGGAACAGGAAAGGAGGTTTCTTCAACGGTATGTGCCAATTGGAAAACAATACTTAATACAAAACCAGCAAACATACTTAATGCTAAAAATCCAATAATCCATTTTGTAAAACCTAGCATATAAATAGGGAGCACAATCATAATTCCGTAGTAGATTATTTTGGCAAGCCAAAAAGCGAAATGGTCAAATGCACTAAATTTTTTCAATGGTACAGTTCCTACTTTCTTTTTAAAATACTTGACATAGTCTGTAGCAAAAACCCAAATAATTAATAAGAAACTATAGAGAAACCATACATAAACATGTTGAAATTTATGCGCAATGTATTTCTTTTGAGTTGGGCACATTCTCAATAATGGTTTGATTTCTATATCATCATCTACGCCGTCTATATTCGTGTAAGTATGATGAACGATGTTGTGTTTGTTGCTCCACATCAACATACTTGCGCCTAAACCATTTACCGAGTATGCTGCAATTTTATTCCAAAATTTACTATCGCTAAAACTGCCATGTCCACCATCGTGCATTACATTAAATCCTATCCCAGCAGTTAATCCACCCATAATGATACATTCAATTATGGCTATCCAATTTGGAGGCGTGAAAAATACAAGATGTACATAAAGTCCAACATAACATGTCCAAAATAAAATCGCTTTAAAATAAAGTGAAAAATTACCCGTTGGTTTAAGTTGATTTTCTGTGAAATATGCTTGAACTCTTTTTTTTAATTCTTGATGAAAAGTAGTTCCGGTATTGTTTTTGAATTTTGGAGTAGCCATTTTAATTAGGTTGTTTTTTGTATGAAAGCATCAAAATTGTAGATGCCTATATTTTTCTTTGAAATAAAACCTTCCGCAAATTTAACCCCAATTCTTTTACCCAACAACTTGTTGTGTGTTTTAAGGATTTCAAGGAAATCAGGGTTTGATATATAGGTTTCTATGCCTTCAATTTCTTTATTGTAAAATTGTGTTTTATAAGCCAGTATTGATTCCATTTTTTTATCAAAAGTAGCAGTAATGTCTACTAAGAAATCAGGTTCCAAATGACGGTCTTGAATATAATGAAATACATATTTTGGTCTCCATGGCGTTTGAAGTTTGCCATCAAACTCGGTTTCAATTTTTATTAATCCAGATAAAAATGAAGCATCTGATACCAATTGTGCAGCTTTCCCATGATCTGGATGTCGATCTTCGGGAGCATTACATAAAATAATTTCAGGTTGATATTTACGAATGGCAGTGATTAATTTTCTTTGAGATTGTTCATCATTCATAAAAAAACCATCCGGCAAATAAAGATTTTCACGTACATCTAATCCAAGTATTTTTGAAGACGCAGCGGCCTCTATTTTTCTGGTTTCGGCATCACCACGTGATCCCAATTCACCGGCTGTAAGGTCGATAACGCCAACTTTTTTACCATTTAATTTCTCTACAATCAACGTGCCCGCACAACTCAATTCAACATCGTCTGGGTGAGCACCAATTGCAAGGATATCTATTTTCATTTTATTAATTAATTCAAAATCAAAAAGTCAATACTTTTTACTTTTTACTTTTTACTTTTTTAAATTATTGGCAATTTAACCCATAATAACCAACATTAAAACTTATGTTTAACGTTTGTGAAGTAATTGTGAGGAAATATTATAGGGAAGGGTTTAATGCAATTTCTGGATAACCGTACATTCTTTGTACTTCTTGAACAATTTTTTCAATGACAGCATCCTCATCCTTAGGGGCGTAAGCCTGTTTTAAACTGCTGTTGAAGAAAAATGCAACCGTTTGATAAACTCCTGCAGCTAATCCGCCTTGATATTCTTTTATGATTTCATAACAGCTATTGCCGGTTTCTCTGTTGATCAATTTCATTAATATTTTTCCTTGATATACCGATAAGTTGGTGAGTGGGGTTGTGAACTCTTTTTTCAATTCTTTTTCTCTTGAATTGATACATTTTTTTCGAGACCTTTTGTCTGTTAATCTCGATAATTGCTTGTTCAGGTCGTTTAATATTATGCCAGATTTACGCGCATAAGGATAAGTTACATAAACGGCGTTTCTAAGTCGGTTGTATTTAGCTAATGCTTCTCTTTGAGCAAACGTGAGTTTACATTGAATATAAATATTTGAAATTGTAGTACAGGAAATGGTGTCGCCATTGTAAATAATGGCAGTGAGTTTTATGGTGTCAAGGTTATTATTAAACTGAGCTTTTGCGGAATTAATCGAAATGATGAATCCAACAAAAAATATAAGTTTAATAAAATTGCAATTGTGTTTTAATAATCGCATGGTTAAATGTACAACTTTGGTTGATAATTTTATACCATATTATTGGTTTTGTAACCCGATTTTTTTTGTTGTAAATGTTAAAACAAATATCTAGAAGGGGAGTTTGAGAGGTGTTAGAGGTGTTTGTGAGGTTTGAGAAGTTTAAGAGGTTTGTGAGGTTTGAGATTTATGGTAGGGGTTGAAAATCTTCAACCCTTACATGATTTTCAAAAGGTTAGAGCGAAGGTTTAAATAGCTTTGCTGGTTTAAGGGTTTAAGGTGACATTATTCTCCCTTTTCGGCTTTGCTCCTTTGCGAGCTTTGCGTGAAACAAAAAAAACTTCGTGCCTTTGAGCCTTCGTGTCTTAGTGTTAAAAAAAATGCTGAAAGCATTTCAACTTCGAGGATTCTTGTTCATGTTCGAACCAATCATCAAATACAATTATATCCTTAATTCGCTAGCAGAAACATATAAAACAATCCAATAAAAGCCAACAACAGAATAATACCAGATAGTCGATTT
>CANFUJ010000219.1 GCA_947450165.1 Chitinophagaceae bacterium | reverse complement strand
CCTTCTGCTTCTAAATTAAACTGAAGGATATCAAGAATATCCTGTTCATCATCTGCAATTAAAACTTTTTTCATGGCAATTTTTTGCGAGTATTGTTTTTAGGATGTCTCTTTCTTAAACAGCTAATTCACATTTAATATCAACAAATTTAATACAATGACTTCACCGTAGTAAATTTTATGCTGAATAAAGATATTATCAAATTGTTAATGCAATTTATTTTTATTAATATTATAGTTGTAATTAATGAAGATGAAGAAGTAAATTGCATCAATTGTCTTGAATTATGATTTTTAAAAACCTCTCTTTCTTGGTTTTGTTTACATTGGCATCTTTTGCTGCGCTGGCAATTACAGATACTACAAATATTCCAGTTTATCGCCAATATTTTCACGATAAAATAAATAACGAACAAAAACAATGTGATCGAGTTGATGGATTAATAGATAATATGTTCAGGGTTGGCAACAATGAAGAGGTGAATCTTAGATTATCAGATGTGTTGTTTCGAAAAATAGATGAACTACAAAACTGGGTAGAACAAAACAATGCTATTGAAAAAAATAATGATAAGATTCGTTATTTAGGTTATATCGAGTCTGTGCTTAAATCTTTCAGATTAGCTTGGAGAAAAAAAGAGATTACTTCTGGTGAATTCCCACAATTGATTGAAAATTTTACAAAAATCATCAAATCAGCAGAAATAGATAATAGTTTACCCCTGTTATTAAATGAAATGCCTTACAGCATTGTAAAAATAAATGCCAATGTTTTTTCTGATAACAAGTCTTACAAAGAAGCACAGAAAATTGTGTACTTTAAATACTGCAATTTACATCCTGAAATAATTCTTGCAACCATTCGCCCTTTTGTTGATGAGCCATTTGCAGACAGTTTGATAAATATTGCTTGCGCATATAGTCCCGCTCAATTATACACATATGCGCAGTCTGTAAATACACCAGAAGGATTACTTATTCATCGTAATAAAAGTAAGTTGGTTAAAACGGTTGCTACTTTAAGCCAAACGCCAAACGCGCTGATGTATTTTCCTTTTTTAGACGATTTACTTTCTGAAAAAAAATCTACAGCCGACATTCAAAAATATATTGGTGATGGTGAAAATAATTTCGATAGTGTGGGCTATTATAAGTTATTGGTAAAAACGGAAATCGAATACTTTAAAAGAATATCATCGCCTTCGAAAGATACGCCCATTGCCATGTTTGGCCCAAATGGACTTCGTGAAGTTTTGAAGGACAGAGCAATTAGACATTTTATTACACCCATAAATAACCTTCACGAGCAATCTAATTTAAATATAAGGATGAAGGCGATTGATTCATTAAATGCGGTAGACATTTATTATATGGTTGTAATGGGCGAAAACGATATTTATACATCTAGTTTTAAACATAGTTTTACTAGGATGCTGCAGCGCATGGGAGCAATTCCTAGATGTGATTCTTTATTGCTTTCTGTAAAATTTGATTACTTCAAAAAGTTTATAAAAATCATTGCAAACTTTAACCGACTAGATACTTTTTTGAAATGTATGCCTAAGCAAAGTTCTGCATCGCTCATGAAAGCATTCGTTTCTAATTTAGATAAATCTGGAAGTTTGGAAGATGCTACTGATGTGGCCGATTCGTACAGCAGCATTAATAATATTGCATTGAGAAAAACCATTTTAGAAAACATAGCTGATAACGAAACAGAATGTATAAACGATAACAATGAAAATGGAGCGCTAATTTATTATCTGCTTAAAAACATTTTTTTGTCTGAAGATACCTCGAATCATGTCAACCTTACAGATATAGCCAATATTCCTTCTATTTACGAGTTAAAAAAATCCGATTTACAAGACGATAGTGCAAGAATAATAGAGCAGGTTTTCTTTTATGGAGATGAAGATGGTAAAACATTTTTTCCGCCATTCCTCAATTCTTTTCCTTTGAAGGATTGGAAAATAATTAAGAAAAAAGAATGGGTGGAAATCAAATCATTAAAAGGAAATGTGTGGGTATTTGCTAATTTACCGCTGGATTTTGATGCTAACTTAGATGATAGTGCGCAAATGCATCTGAATCAATATCTAGAAGCAAATGAAATATATCCTAATGTTGTGATACATCGTGGACATAGTTATTGGCTACCTGGAACAATAAGCAGAATGCCACTCAATGCAAAAATTGTTTTGTTGGGTTCTTGCGGAGGGTACAAAAATTTAAAAAAGATATTAGAAACATCGCCAGATGCACACATTATTTCTACAAAAGAAATAGGCGCTGGAGATATCAATAGACCCATCATGAATTACCTCAATCAATCATTTTTAAATAACGATAAAATTGTTTGGAAAGAGATGTGGCGTTCATTATCTACTTCATTCAATCAGGATAAAAATAAAGCTATTCGAGAAAGTTGGGAAAGCTACATCCCCCCATACAAAAATCTCGGCGCCATTTTTATAAAAGCCTATAATAAAAAAATGGAAAACTATTAATCTGGATTAATTCGAGATTAATTCTACTTCTGTTTAACTTTGAAAAATGGATAACAAACCTTCTCCCAAAAAGAATTTTAACATAGAACAACTTAAAAGGGTGCTTGGTTTTGCGATGCCTTACAAGCGCATCTTGTTTGCATCCATGTTTATGTCTATAGTGCTTGCAATTGTAGCTCCGGTTCGTCCGATGCTTATTCAACTTACATTAAACAAAGGAATCAAATCTGGCAATGATGCATTTTTCCTTTCTGGTCCAGGCGCGTTTATTTTAGAAATTACCATTATTCAAATTGTGATTTTGATAATTGAATCTGCGCTTCGATATTATTTTACATACACTAGCGCGAAAATTGGTCAACATGTGGTAAAAGATTTACGCATGACCACCTATTCAAAAATCATCAACTTCAATTTGTCTCAATTTGATAAAACGCCAATAGGCACATTGACTACAAGAACGGTAAATGATATCGAAGCGGTAAATGAAATATTCAGTGATGGACTGATTCCAATTATTGCAGATATGCTTTCCATAATCGCAGTTTTGTCATACATGTTTTATACCGATTGGCAAATCACATTGATTTGTTTGGCGCCATTTTTTTTAATGATTGTTGCAACCTATTATTTTAAAGAATCGGTAAATAAATCATTTGTAATTGTTAGAAATTCGGTAGCTCAATTAAATGCTTTTGTGCAAGAACATATTTCTGGAATGTCTGTTATACAAGCATTTGCGGCAGAGGAAACAGAAAAAAAGAAATTCAACGAAATCAATGCAACACATAGAAATGCAAACATCAAAGCCATTTTCGCATATTCTGTTTTTTTTCCTTTTGTAGAATTGATTTCAGCAGTAAGCATTGGGTTGTTGGTTTGGTGGGCAGCACAAAAATCCCTACACCTCGATAT
>CANFUJ010000218.1 GCA_947450165.1 Chitinophagaceae bacterium | reverse complement strand
GAATTGGCAAACTTAAAGATACAAGTGGCAAACGCAATTCATTTTCAATCAATCCCATTTCTGCAAGAAAGCCCTTAACCCCAGCAGGATTGTTTTCAGCAAACATCAATTGATATGCAGGTATTAATTTGTCATTGATAGTTTTAGCCAATTTGTAATCTCCATCATTACAATGATTAATCATCTTAGTAAATGGCTTAGGAATGGCATTGGCAACTACACTAATAACACCATCCATACCACAAGCCATTTGAGGAAGCACCAAATCATCATCACCACTAACAACAATAAAACCATCAGGGCGTTCTTTCAAAAGTTCCATGCATTGAATCATATTTCCCCCAGCTTCTTTAATACCGACAATATTTCCTACCTCACGGGAAAGCTTAAGTGTAGTTGAAGCTTCCATATTTCGACCAGTTCTTGCAGGAACGTTATATAATAAAATTGGTTTAGGTGAATTTTCTGCAATCAATTTGTAATGTTGAAATATTCCTTCTTGTGATGGCTTGTTGTAATAAGGACTTGCACTTAAAATAGCAATTGCTTTTTCAATTGGAAATGTATTTAAATCATTCAAAAGGCTTCTTGTATCATTTCCACCAATACCCACCACTATTGGCACACGATTATTTACATATTTAAAAGTAAAGTTTATGATGTCAATTTTTTCTTCTTTGCTTAAAACAGGCGTTTCACCAGTAGTGCCTAACGTAACAATATATTGAACGCCTCCAGAAATAATATGATCAATAACTTTTTCAAGTGCTTTAAAATCAACATTCTTGTTTTTATCAAATGGTGTTACAATGGCAACGCCCGTGCCTTTTAATTGTTCCATAACTTCTTTTTGTGAAGATAATAAATAATCAGCTTTGCAAAATCTTACTGTGATGAAGATACATTGAATTATTGGCGTAAATGAACATACAAGTGCCGTTTTTTATTTTGTCAATAATTGGTTTTGAATACTTTTCAGGAACTGCAGGACAACCCCAGCTTCTGCCTAAATAGCCTTTAATTTTTATCATTCCTTCAGAAACATAAGGCGCTCCATGCATTACAATTGAACGCTCCATTGCATTGTCATTTATTCCTTTTTCAAGTCCTTCAAGCTTTAGAGAATACCCATTTTTCCCTTCATAAGTTGTAGATGTTTCATAAAACCCAAGACTACTTTGCAAACTGCAGATTTTATTTGAGAATTTTTCAGCCATTGCCGAACCTGAATTTTGTCCATGTGCTACATACGTATTAAACAATAAAATGCCTGAAGCTACATCAATTACGAAAAGCCTTTTTGATGTCGATGATTTTGAAAAATCAATGATTGAAATGATGTTTTCATTAAGTAATTTACCATTGGATTTTAAATACTCAAAACCTTTGATTGCCATAGCATAAGCATCTTCGGATAATCCCAAGCTATCCAAGTTCAATTGATTGTAAAGCATCGCTGTCAGGTTGATTTTTTTTGTTGATAGCGTTGGGGTTTTAAAAGAATAATTGCTTGATTTACCAAAACCAGTTGGTATGTGTAAAACTGAAATTAGCAAAAAAATAAAGAACACAAGATTTCTTGTAGAGTTACGTGTTTTCATAGGGGTACGGATTAATTTTTAAAAAACAAATGTAGCCCCCTACTCGAGAAGAAAGGAATATTTGGTGTTAAGCTTATCCAAAAGAAATCATAAAAAAATCTGTAGAGATTAATGCTGCATTGAAAGCAAATAGCTTTTTAATACTTCATAATCCGCTTCAATTGCAGTTGATTTTTTTTCATAATGCATGAGTGCTTCGATAGAAGCTGGTAAAGGAATTTCACGTTGAATTATTTCTTCAACAACATCGTAAAACTTAATCGGATGAGCCGTTTCAGCGAAAATGCCAGATAGGCCTGGATGATTTTGCAAATGGTTTTTTAAAGCAATGTAACCAACAGCACCATGAGGATCCATTAAATAACCTTCAGTTGAATCAATTTCTTTGATGGCCAATTTCGTTTCCTCATCGGTTACTCGTACTGCTGAAAAAACAGTTGATAACAAATCCGCATTACCATCAAACATTTCTAATATTCTAACAAAATTGCTGGGGTTACCCACATCCATTGCATTTGAGATTGTTGGGACCGCTTGTTGAGGTATATATGCTTTGGTTTCCATAAATTTTGGAATGACGTCATTAGCGTTGCAAGCTGCAATAAAATGATTTATTGGCAAGCCAGATTTGTAGGCCAAAATTCCTGCACAAATATTTCCAAAATTTCCACTTGGCACACTTATAACTGGAGGCAAAGATTTGTCTTTCCATTGCTTATATGCTAAATAATAAAAAAACTGTTGTGGCAACCAACGGGCTACATTGATAGAATTAGCAGAAGTGAGAAAAATTTGTTGCATCAACGAAACATCATTGAAAGCTTGCTTTACCATTTGCTGACAATCATCAAATGTCCCATTCACTTCAAGGGCAAAAATATTTTTGCCAAGCGTAGTCAATTGTTTTTCCTGAACGGAACTTACTTTTCCGGAAGGATATAAAATGACTACTTGTACACCTTCAACATCATAAAATCCATCAGCAACTGCGCCACCTGTATCGCCAGAGGTAGCCACAAGTACTGTAACTTTTTTATTGTTGTCTTTTACAAAATAACCAAGGCAACGACTCATAAATCGTGCGCCAACATCTTTGAATGCAAGCGTTTTACCATGAAACATTTCAAGTGCAAAAATATTATCTGAAACTGGCACAATTGGTATTGAGAAATTAATTGTTTCATTTACGATTTGTTGCAAAACATTTTCTGACATTACGTCCCCTACAAAAGGCGCAATTACTTTGTACGCCATCTCTTCATTAGGCATTTGTACAATATCTTCGAAAAATGATTTTGGTAAAACCGGAATCTTTTCAGGAAAATAAAGCCCTTTATCAGGTGCCTGACCTTTTATGGTTGCTTCCTTAAAATTCACTTTAGGCGATTGCCTATTTAAACTGTAATAATTCATTTGATAAATATTAATTCAAAATGAAAAAGTAAAAATTAAAAAAGTTGATTCACATTTTTTCACTTTTCACTTTTTACTTTTCACTTTTTACTTTTTTACTTAAAAAACTTCCACCCCATTTGTCGAAACCGTAGAAACATAAGTTTTAAAATCTATGCCCAATTTGGTGTAAACAGCTTTCATTTCTGATTCTGCTGCTTTTGCAATTGCATCATTTTCACTCAACATAAATAACGATGGCCCGCTGCCTGAAATCCCTCCACCTAAAACACCAGCTTCCAAACAATTTTTCTTTACCAAATCAAAGCCTGGAATAAGTTTACTTCTAACGGGCTCTACAATGATGTCTTGCAAAGAACGACCAATCAACTGATAATCTGATTGTAAAAACCCAGTCACCAATCCTGCTACATTTGCCCATTG
>CANFUJ010000217.1 GCA_947450165.1 Chitinophagaceae bacterium | reverse complement strand
TCATCTTTGTATAAATATTGATATGCTTTTTTCTCTACACGAACTGGGAAAATGGTTTCACCACTATTCCATGTTACTTCAATTGTTCTTGCATTATCTACACCTTTTAATTTAGCCCAAACTTTTGCTGCTGCACGAGCAGTTTTGTTCTGACCAAACTCAATCACCGTGTATAAATTGTTGTCAATTTTTAAAATTAACCCTGAGCGCATGTCTGCTGTTGTTGCCATAAAATTATTTTATTGTAATTTTTAATTTTCACAAAAGTAACAATACTATTCAAAAAACTGAAAAATTATAAATTGGCTAACAAATTAATCTTTTAGTTTTTTTTGTTTTGCAGTAAATTCGCACCAAATTTATATTTAGTCAACAAAAATTAATCTTTATTAATTGCCCTAAAATCTAGGTTTTAAAACTAAAAAAGATCAAAACATGAAAAAGTCAATTGTAATTATGCTCTTGCTTTCAATCGGAACTGCTGTTTTTGCCCAAAAAAAAGTAGTTAAAAAAGCCTCTCAAAAAAAATCAACCACAGTTGTAAAAAAAGCAGTCGAGCCAGCAGTACCTCAGGTAGATAAAAAAATTGCTACAATTCCAACCTTTGTTTTGGATAATGTTGTAGACAGTACTGCTTTTACAGATGCTAATTTGGACAAGACTAAAAAAACCATTTTTATTTATTATGGTCCTGATTGTGGGCATTGCGTTCACTTTGCAAACAAAATGATGGATAGCATTTCAATGTTCAAAAACACCCAGATTGTAATGATGTCTTCTGTTGACTTCCAAAAAATTAAAAGCTTTTACTACGATCATAAAATGAACGATATTCCATTTATTACAATGGGTAGGGATCCTAAATATGCATTCGTTAGTTTGTTTGATGTTCGTCAATTCCCATCTGCTTATTTGTATAACGAAAAAGGAAAATTTGTAAAAAGTTATTCAAGTGAAGTTGCCATCGCAGACTTAATCAACTATTAAAAACATCAAAATAATTTTAAGATATTTTCTTCAACATTGAATAGTAAATATCATTAAGATTAACTTTGCCCCGAATTTTCATCCCAACTAAAAAAATATAAATTATGAAAGTAACTGTAGTAGGTGCTGGAGCTGTAGGAGCTACTTGTGCCGATAACATTGCACGTCGTGAATTATGCGACGAGTTAGTAATCCTCGACATCAAAGAAGGCGTTGCAGAAGGAAAAGCAATGGATTTGATGCAAACTGCACAATTAGAAGGTTTTGATACAAAAATTACAGGTAGTACAAATGACTATTCAAAAACTGCAGGTAGTACAGTAGCGGTAATCACTTCAGGTATTCCACGTAAACCAGGAATGACACGTGAAGAATTAATTGGCATCAACGCAGGGATTGTAAAATCAGTTACCGAAAATTTGTTGAAATATTCTCCAGAAGTTATTATCGTGGTTATCAGTAATCCAATGGATACCATGACCTATTTAGCATTAAAATCGAGCGGTATTCCAAAAAATAGAATTATTGGAATGGGCGGTATTTTAGACAGTGCACGTTTCCGTTTTTATTTGAGTCAAGCAATGCATTGTTCACCAAACGATTTACAAGCAACAGTTGTAGGTGGACATGGAGATACAACAATGATTCCTTTAACCCGTTTGGCTACTTATTGTGGCACACCCGTTTCAAATTATTTAGATGAAGCAACTTTAGCAAAAGTAGCTGCAGATACAATGGTTGGCGGTGCTACATTAACTGGATTATTGGGTACTTCAGCATGGTATGCTCCAGGTTCTGCGGGTGCAACTTTAGTAGAAGCCATTATTCGTGATGAAAAGAAAATGATGCCATGTTGCGTTGCTTTAGATGGAGAATATGGCTTAAGCGATATTTGCTTGGGCGTTCCTGTAATCATCGGAAGAAATGGTTGGGAATCAATAGTTGATTATAAATTAAATGAAACAGAAATGGCTGCAATGCACAAAAGTGCGGAAGCCGTTAAAAGCATGAACAGTGTTTTAGCTACACTTTCTATTTAATTTCAAAAATAAAAATATCAAAACCGTCTCCAAATAAGGAGGCGGTTTTTTATTTTAAGTAAACCATTAATTTCGCGAGAGATTAATTAAGTAAAAAGTAAAAAGTAAAAATGAAAAACGAACAATCGTATAACATTCCATTAAAGTATAGAAAAATGGAAAATTTGCATATCGTATTTTGGTTGTTTAAAGATTTATCCTGGTGTATGATTTGGAAGCCATTGGGCATAGTCATGATTTTTCCAACATTATTAATTTCAATTGTAATAGCATGGCGAACGCGCAATTTTGTGAGTGAATTATGCCATAACCTGGCCATTATTGTTTGGATTACAGCAAATAGTTATTGGATGATTTCTGAATTTTTTTCGTTTGATACTCTTCCTTTGTTTGGTATTTTCACCTACAAGCATTTGGCTTTAATTCCGTTTACATTAGGCATACTTTTATTGGCCTTTTATTATATAATTTGGAAGCCCAAACATAAAGATGAATTAGAAACAATGTAAAATGGCATAAATCAAGCCTTTAGTTTGACTTATATTTGCATACAATTTTAAAATTACCATTCAACTTATAAAATATGTTCAGAACGCACACCTGTGGAGAATTAAACATCAAAGATGTAAACCAAAATGTTTCTTTAGCGGGATGGGTACAAACCATTCGCAAATTTGGCAGCATTACTTTTGTTGATTTAAGAGATAGATATGGAATTACACAATTGTTGTTTTCTGAATCTTTAAATGAAAAATTAGAAGCCAATCCATTGGGGAGAGAGTATGTACTTCAAGTTTCAGGTGTTGTAAATGAAAGAAGCAGCAAGAATCCCAATATGCCTACAGGAGAAATTGAAATTTCAGTTTCGGATTTTACCATTCTTAATAAATCTGTAACACCGCCATTTACCATACAAGATGATACGGATGGCGGAGATGAACTTAGAATGAAATACCGTTTTTTAGATTTAAGAAGACAAGCCGTTAAAAAGAATCTAGAACTTAGATATGCAGTTGGCAGAAGCACACGTAACTTTTTACATGAACAACAATTCATGGATATTGAAACACCATTTCTTATTAAATCAACACCAGAAGGCGCAAGAGATTTTGTGGTGCCAAGCAGAATGAATGCTGGACAATTTTATGCATTGCCTCAATCGCCACAAACCTTTAAACAATTGTTGATGGTGAGCGGTTATGATCGTTACTATCAAATTGTAAAATGTTTTAGAGATGAAGATTTACGTGCTGATCGTCAGCCAGAGTTTACACAAATAGATTGCGAAATGTCGTTTGTAGAACAAGAAGACATTTTGAACATGTTTGAAAATTTGGTAAAAAGAATTTTTAAGGATGTTAAAAACATAGACTATATCGAATCTGTAGAAAGAATGACTTGGGAAGAAGCGATGTGGAATTTCGGAAACGATAAGCCAGATATTCGTTTCGATA
>CANFUJ010000216.1 GCA_947450165.1 Chitinophagaceae bacterium | reverse complement strand
TAATTTCTGGCTGTAATCTGTAATGGTCTGAGTCTTCTTGTTGAATGACTGAAATAGAACCTTCTCCATTAGCAGTGTAGATTGTTTTAGTTGTTTCATCAAACACAACGCCATCACAACCATGTCCAATTTTTATTTTATCAATTATCAATCCGTCATCAGCATTTAAGATTAAAAGTAGCCCCTGGCAACCTGAAAACAATCTTCTATTTTTTTTATCATAAACCAAACCAGTTGGTCCACTTCCTGGTGCTAATGAAAATCTATTTAACACTTTAAATGTCTTTGTATCTATTACGACGATTTCATTTTTATCTTCCAAATTTACAAATAGTTTACCCGATTCATCGCTGACTGCAGCCTCAGGTGCGCCTCCTACATCAAGAGTATTTACTACTTTATCTTGAACTGGATCGATAATACTTAAGCTATTATCATGTCCATTTGAAATAATAATTTTTTTTGAAAATGCTTCATAAGTTATTGCATCAGGATCTTTTCCTGTTTCTATAATACTTAAAATCTTATTCGTATGAATATCAAAAACTGTTGTTGTATTGGTTTTACCATTAGTTGTATATCCTTTCCCATTTATTTTATCAAAGGCAATTCCATGAACACCTAATGTATTTTCAATTACTCCTACTGAATCACCAGAGGTTCTATCAATAATATTAACTTGTTTGGAATGACTTACATATAGCCAATTATTTAACGGATTTAATTCCAGATAATCCCAACCTCCTGAACTTTTTATAAAAAAGGTATTAATGATCTTTAGTTTACTACTCATTTGAGCATTAGAATTTAAAAAAAACAACAGTAAGAAGAATAAAGTAAGTGACTTTTTCATTTATGAAATATTAGTTTATAAAAAACAGTTATCTGCTTTTACTTAGAAAACAAACATACATAAATAGTGTATAAAACGATAAATCATTTTCTAACTAATTTAATACCCTTACCTTAAATACTTTGCTAGTTAGCAAAATATTTATCGGGTAAAATAAATTAAAATGAAGTACTCTTATAATTTCAAAAAATATAATGAATTATTGCTGACTGATTTTGCCACAAAAAGTATTCAGCAGATATATAAAGATTTGAATAGTAATGAAAATGGAATATCTGAAGATGATTGTGAAACCAAAAGAAAAGAGTTTGGTTTTAATGAAATTGAATATGAAAAAGCGCCTTCATGGTATGTACAGTTTGTACTTTCATTTATTTCGCCATTTAATGCTGTTCTACTTTTTATTGTAATCATTTCATTGTTCATGGATGAAATCATTTCTAAATCCGGAGATAAAGACTTTAAGACCGTCACTGTTATTTTAGTTATGATATTATTTAGTTCAATGTTGAAGTTTTGGCAGGAATTTAGAGGAAATAAAGCTGCGCAGAAATTAAAAAATCTAATTAAATCCAGTGCGAATGTTTTACGATATAATCACGAAGTACAAAATTTAGAAGTTAAATATCTTGTACCAGGTGACATTGTAATCCTTTCTGCAGGTGATATGATACCTGCAGACTGCAGGATTATTCATGCTAAAGATTTATTTATCAGCCAATCATTACTAAGTGGAGAATCTCTACCTGTTGAGAAATCCGATAAACCATTATTAGCTGATGAAAATTCTACAATAATCGAATTAAAAAATATTTGTTTTTTAGGAACAACCGTTATCAGTGGTTCAGCAAAAGTAATTGTTATCAATACTGGCATTAAAACCTATTTTGGATCAATAAGTAAATCTATTGTAAAGGTATTCCCAGAAAACAATTTTGATATTGGTATAAAATCAGTCAGTTGGATGCTTATTAAAATCATGACAATTATGGTTCCATTAGTTTTTTTGATTAACGGATTAAGCAAGGGGAACTGGATTGAAGCATTTTTATTTGCAATTGCTATTGCAGTTGGTTTAACTCCAGAAATGCTTCCAATGATTGTAGCCGCTAACCTTTCACGTGGTGCAATTAAAATGAGCAGGCACAAGGTTATTGTAAAACGATTAAATTCTATAGAAAATATTGGCACTATGGATGTGCTTTGTACCGATAAGACCGGAACACTAACACTTGACAAAATTGTTTTAGAAAGGCATCTTAATATTAATGGAGATGAAGATTTAGAAGTATTGAAATGGGCTTATCTAAACAGTTACCATCAAACTGGATTAAGGAGTATTATGGACAGTGCCATATTAGAACACCTCGAAGTTCATGACCATATAAAAGTTGATGAGCATTATAAAAAAATAGATGAAATACCATTTGATTTTCAGAGAAGAAGAATGTCCATTGTGCTTGAACAAAAGAATAACAAACAGCTACTTATTTGCAAGGGAGCTGTTGAGGAAATTATAAATCTATGCTCTCATGCATTTGACCCTGGAGCAGACCATCAATTACATATTGAATCAGATAAGATTATTACATTAGAAAGTGAAACAAAACAGAAAGTAATTAATATCGCGAGGAAATTAAATGAAGATGGGTTAAGAGTATTAATGGTAGCTATAAGAGAATTTGAATCAAGACCCAGTAATTATAAAATAGAGGACGAATCAAATATGATCATAACTGGATTCATCGGTTTCTTAGACCCAGCTAAGCCTTCCGCAAAACCTGCTATTGAGTCTTTAAATAAATTAGGTGTATCTATTAAAATTCTTACCGGTGATAATGAAGTTGTAACAAATAAAATTTGTAAAGACATTGGGATATCAACAAGTAATATTCTTTTGGGAAAAGAATTGGATAAAATAAACGAGGAGGAACTCGAGAGTAAAATTGATGCAATTACAGTTTTTGCAAAATTAAATCCTGCTCAAAAATCAAGAATCGTAAAGGCCTTACAACATAAAGGACATGTGGTTGGCTTTATGGGCGATGGCATTAATGATGCAGCAGCACTTAAAGATGCAGATATCGGAGTGTCTGTTGACTCTGCAGTTGACATTGCTAAAGAAAGTGCTGATATTATTCTTCTTGAAAAAGATTTAATGGTTTTACATGATGGTGTTATCTATGGAAGAAGAACTTTTGGAAATATTATCAAGTATATCAAAATGACTGTAAGCAGCAATTTTGGAAACATGTTTAGCATGATTGGTGCAAGTATATTGCTTCCATTTCTACCTATGTTACCCATTCAGATTCTTGTTCAAAATTTACTTTATGATGTTTCTCAAACTTCAATTCCATGGGACACTATGGATGAAGAGTATATTAAAAGCCCTCCAAAATGGAATGTAAAAAGTATCATTAGATTTATGATTTATATTGGCTCTATAAGTTCTTTATTCGACTATATAACATTTGCCCTAATGTATTTTATTTGAGAGTGTAAAATAAACTGTGTCAAGAGTTAAATTATTTAACTTTAAAACACAGAAAATGGAAAAGAAAACTCCTCCGCCATTCGATTACGAACTGGCCAAGCAAAAAGTAAAGGAACAGCTACGCAGTGGCAAATCCTTATTCAG
>CANFUJ010000215.1 GCA_947450165.1 Chitinophagaceae bacterium | reverse complement strand
GTTGTTTTTCTTTCTCGGTAATTTGTTTATCTAAGCGGGTGAGTCGATTAGCCAACGAGGTAAATAATTCCTCATCCCTTGCACCCACGGCAACGGCTTCTAACAAATCCTTTAGGGGAACTCCCGGCTTTTTCTCCAAAGGTCGGCTATCCGTTTTTAAACTTTTGGTGACACCGATGGCATCGATAATAACAAAATGGTCTTTGGTGAATTTTGCTGTGGGTGTCACTTTTCGCAGGCTATCCAGATCAATAGTACGCGTGCCTCTGCCTTTCATTTGCTCAAAGTAGTTTTTGCTTTTAACGTCCCGCATAAACAGCAAACATTCCAGCGGCTTAATATCTGTCCCCGTCGCCACCATATCAACGGTAACGGCAATGCGTGGAAAATAGTCGTTTCTAAATTGTGATAACACCGACTTGGGGTCTTCGTCCGTTTTATAGGTGATTTTTTTGCAGAATTTATTTTCTTCGGCAAACTCTGCTCTAACAATGTCAATAATATCGTTGGCGTGACTGTCTGTCTTGGCAAAGATCAAGGTTTTAGGGACTTCAAACGCGCCATTTTTATCATAACGGTCTTTAAAAATGAGCGGGAGTTGTTCTCTAAGCGTTTTGATGATGGTTCTAATCTGGTTAGGATTAACGACGTCCTTATCCAATTGCTGTTTGGAATAGCTTTCATCTTCGTCTTGCAATTCCATGCGCTTCTTTCGACTTAAGCGTTCACGATGCTCTACATATTCGCCTTTCCAAATAGTGGCACCTTGTTGGGTTACTTTGGTATCAATAATAAAGACGTCGTAACCGACATTGACGCCATCGGCAACCGCCATTTCATGTGAATATTCACTGACCAAGTTCTGGTCGAAGTAGCCAATGGTGCGTTTGTCCGGTGTGGCGGTTAAGCCAATTTCAAAGGCATCGTAATATTCCAGTACTTGTTTCCAAAGGTTGTAAATGCTGCGGTGGCATTCATCAATGACGATGAAATCAAAAAACTCAATGGGCATTTTAGGATCATACTCAATGGGGGGTATTTCTTTGGGCTGCCAGCTTTTTTCATTCGGGTTTTCTTCTTCTAAACTTTCTTCCAGTTCAGTGCCTTTCAATACCGAATACAAGCGCTGAATGGTGCTAATGCACACTTGACTATCAGAGGCGATGTAACTCGATTTGAGTCGTTGCACGCTGTATAACTCGGTAAACTTTCTGTTATCGTCATTCGGCACAAACGACATAAATTCTTGTTCCGCTTGTTCTCCAAGATTTTTGGTATCGACCAAAAACAACACCCGCTTGGCTTTGGCATATTTCAGCAAACGGTAAATGGCGGTAATGGCCGTAAACGTTTTTCCAGAACCTGTTGCCATTTGTATCAAGGCTTTGGGTCGGTTTTGTTTAAAGGAGGTTTCTAAGTTTGTAATGGCGTTAATTTGACAATCACGCAAGCCTTCAAGCGGCAATGCGGGTAAATCGTGGAGTCTTTTACGAAGCGATTTATCAGTTTTAAGCCAAGTTCTTAAGGTTTCGGGTTTGTGAAAGCTAAAGATTTCTCTGGCTCTTGGTTTAGGGTCGGTAAAGTCAGCGAATCTTGTTATTACGCCTGTACTGATATACACAAAAGGCAGTGGTTCATTTTTAAGATGTTTGAGTTTTGCATTGGCATAATCTTCAACTTGTTTTTCGTGAACATTTAAACGAAACGCTTCATCTTTCTTTTTTGCTTCAATAACGCCACAGGGCTTACCCTCCACAAATAACACATAATCAGCAGGCCCGACATCCGTCAAATATTCTTTAACAGCCACACCCAAGCCAGCATTTAGATTGATTTGCTTAATGCTTTGTATGACCCAACCACAGGCGATTAATTGCTTGTCGATGTTATCTCTGGCTATTTGCTCGGGGTTTTGATTTGTCATTTCTTGTTTCTAAAAGGTTTCCACAATTATTTTTTTAGAACGATTTACCAGCCATATACAACCAAATCTTAAGATACCGTATTTAATTTTTTTCCTCATGATACCAAATAACCGAAAACTGGTATATTTAGATATTTACCCCCCAATAGGGTAGGTGTAGTTGATACAAAGATATTGATTTAAGCTTACTATCGCTCATTCTTCTAGAAATTATGGAAAATAATTGGACTGTTAATTAACACTAAACATCTATTCACCTTTTACTGAAATGGTAGAAAAAATACCTGATGGCTATAAATGGACGCTGGACAGGCGTGTTTATCTAAATTCCTCTGAAGATTTTGATTACATTATGGGACTAATAGAACAGTCTTATAAAAATGTACTTTAGGTCATTGTAAGTTATAACCTTTGAGAAACGACTTAAGTAGACCTTAAATAGTTTAAATAATCACTACTAGAATACTCAGGCTTTTCTACTTTAATTTTCAGGCTGTTCTATTAAATCGCTTCAGACCTATCGGGGTATTTAATTAGTGGTTCGAAGCGAAATATCAATCAAGATATTAAAGCTGGATTCAGAAAATGAAGGTTCAGTTTGGCTACCCTTAAACCAACTTCCGGCTACAGCAGCAAATGCAAAGGCGGTTAATACTCTATTCGAAAATGCTTGGGCAAACAACAGTCCTATTGACATGCAAGAACTACGGCATCACATTGATCTAAATGATTTAAAATATGATTCAGGGTTAGAGTTTAGACGAGCATTGCGCAATAAAGATGGTGATAGGTATACACTACCTGTAAGGATTTTAGATGAGATTTACCGCTTGCCCAAGGTAATAACGACGGCTCAAATTAAATTGGCTAACTTTCTGAATCTAATCGATAATATTCTCCCTACCAACCACCAATTTTTACGCCCAAACTCTTACCTACAACAAACCACCCGAGAGGAAATGCCATATGAACGCAGCAGTAGAAATGCTCCGCCTATTGAACGCGGTAATGCCTATAACCCAGCCAGCAACCAACCAACAACCGCCAGCCGCAAACTAAACCTGCAAAGTATAAAAACTTTGTGATGGCAGAACACAAGACCCTCCAATAAATACATATCGCAGCCCGTTAATTCGGGCTGCTTTACACATAGCTCTACTCAGCAACGAGACCAAGGTTTTTGGTATCGAGGTTTGCAAGTTGCAATAATTTTTGCCCCCCAGTAAATTCAGCTTTCAGAATCTTAATAAGTTTGACTGTTCTGGTTTCCCCAAACCCATACCAATTGAGATTGGCTGTTATAGCTTTGTCATTTGTCATTCTCGTCAGAATATTGACTATTTCACCTCGGTTATTGGCCAATTCAATATCGTAGAGATACTTGAGAATAGCATTTTTCTTTTCCCTCACCTTCGATCCCACAAATCTATCAGTTATCATTCCCCTATGCTGTGTTAGGCCATCATGTTGTTCATACACATAATAAGCAAGTCCGTATACGTATTGAATCAAACGATCTTTATTAACTTCAAAGATAGGATCGACATCAGACTTGTCTGAAAGGTCTACAGCCTTAAACTTAG
>CANFUJ010000214.1 GCA_947450165.1 Chitinophagaceae bacterium | reverse complement strand
TCCCTCGGGCGTTCCACTTCCACCGTGAATGGCAAATATCAAGGGCATTTCACCTGCATTATTGTAACCAGTTGGAAGATATACAATAAAGCTTCTTGCATTCCCGTCAACAGTTAGGTTTACTGTTTTTTGCTCACTTGGCTTGTCTGTGGTTGTTGAGGGGTTATTGTCTTTTTTGCAAGAGATTATAAAAAAAGTAGTAGTTATCAATATGAATATATGTCGCATAAGAGATTAAATTGGTTATTTAGTTTTAATTAAATGTTGTTTCGGACAATTATCTACTGATTAAGTTTAAAAATTAAATTAATAGAAAATTTGTCATTCTCTGAAAGTCGCAACCAATACTACTAAATGATAATAAAAAAAGCAAAAGACCTTCTCAAATGAAATCATTCAAGAAATTTGCAGTAAAGTAAATAAAAAAGATGCAACTAACCTAACTCGCAGATAGACAAAGAAAAAGCCATTCACCGCCGATTAAGTAACTGATGGATTTGAAAACCTCATTTCTTTTTGCAGAAGCTAGATGAAAGAAAAAAAGAATATTTTTTTAGACTTTTGGGGTAAAATTGTTTTTGAAAAATGAAAAGATGCAACTACCCTAACGCACTGATAAAGAAAAAGCCATCGTTTATAATGGCTTGTCAAATTTGGCTACCCTTAATGATGAAAGTTGCAGTAAAATCTCTTTTTAATCATAATGAAACCGGCACTTGGCAATTTGAATCTCATTGTCAATAACCCTATATATCAATCGGTGTTCTTCATCAATTCTTCTGGACCAAAAACCGGCATAATTAAATTTTAAGGGTTCTGGTTTCCCAATCCCTTCATAAGGATTGCGTGAGATGTCTTTCAGCAATTCATTGATACGCTTTAGTTTTTGCTTATCGTTTTTTTGCCAGAAGAGATAATCCTCCCAAGATAGTTCTGTGAAAACAAATTTCATTATTCCTCCAGTTTTTTAACCATTTTCTTACCTGATTTCAACGCTTCAATCGATTCATCCAAACGCTGTTGGTTGATTCTAGATGATAGCTCGTGTTGGGTAGTTTTTAATGAATTGTATTCTTCCAAAGAAATAACGACCACTCCTGTATCCTTTCCACGATTGATGATGAGGGTTTCAAAACTTTGAGTAACCTTGTCGAGGTAGGTTTTAATGTCTTTTCTGAAGTCTGAAAGTGTTGTAGTTAACATTTATGTACTTTTTATTGTACAAATATATGTACACTTTTTTGGTATTCAAAATAAAAAAGGGTAATACAAGATTCTTAGTTGCATCTTTTCTGAAAAAGTTATTTAGGAAAAAGGAAGAGTTGCAACTACCCTAACTCACTGATAGAGAAAAACACATCGTTGCTAATAGAATATCACGGCATCACCAGTTTCAACTCGCCACCCAAACCCAATCTAATAATTTTGATTAAAGTGGATAATTTAATATCCGAAGCATCGTGTTCGATCCTTGAAATGTAAGATTTATTGGTGCCGCATTTTGCAGCCAATTCTTCTTGAGTCATACCTGTTTTGATTCGGGCTTCTTCCAAGATTACACCAATTTTAAAAGCTTCAAAACCTGCTTCCCATTTTTCTCTTTTTGGTGCACCTGCTTTGCCATATTTGTTGTCTATATAATCATCGAAACCGATAAGTTCATTTTGATTTTTTTTCTTCATAGTATTCGTTTTTGATTTTGAGGGCCTGCTGTATTTCTTTCAAAGGCGTTTTCTGCGTTTTCTTTTTGAAACCATGAAAAATGATGATCATTCTTCCTTCATCAAAAAAAAACAATCGTATTGCGTTTCCTAACCATTCACAACGGATTTCATAAAGTCCATTTGTACCTGTTAAGTGTTTGAAATATTTATTGGGGATTCTATCTAAATCTCTAATTAATGCAAGCGTCCATTCTATTTTTTCAATGGTAAGCTGGTCGAGCGAATTAAAAAAGTCCAGAATCCTTGGACCATAAAACTTAATGTTTCTTTTCATTAAGCAAAGGTTGTCTGTACCGACAACCTAACCTCTAGAAAAAAGCGGTAGAAAACCGCTTTTTTTCTGCTCCCCTTAATGATGAAAGTTGCAACTTTTCTTGCTGTATCATTTCTTAAAATGTTGAATTGAGGTTGTTTAATATTGAATTAACTTTTAAATATTCTTTAATTTCAGAAGGAGAAAAATCTAATTCAATGTCCAAATCAAGAGCCATCGCATAAGTAGGCAGTCCAAGAAAACTTTGCATAAAAATTATCAAATGGTTGTTTTTTATGTAATAAAAATCTATTTTATTGTTTTCTATTTCAATGTTTTTAAATGCAGATTCTAGGGCGTCTTTATCGTTACTATATGCACTCAACCATTGTTCCTCTGGAATACTTTTTCTATGCTCAGTTAATTGCTGTTTTGTCATTTCCAATAATCGTTCCTTAAACATTTGTAATTTTTCTGGTGCAATTTCATTTGTTAATTTAATTTCTCTTTTTGAAATTAGATTGAATGTTTGAAATATCGGACCTCCAATATTTCTGAAATTGTACATTATTTCTTGATTAAAAGAAGTACTCAAAATATTTTTTTCAGCATAAAGGATTTCTAACTTTGGAACTTTATTGTCTGTTTCACTTTTGGAGCTATTGAGGGAATATTGTAAAGTAGTACCATCGTTTAGAATTAGTTTATCATTTTTGGGAATGATTGCAAACTGTTTGAAATCAGGATTTGTTTTAAAAAGTTTTACATTTAAAAACTTATTACTTCCATTTTTTTTCCATGTTCCGATAATACTATCATTAAAATTATTCAAA
Source organism: Chitinophagaceae bacterium (assembly GCA_947450165.1). Lineage (GTDB taxonomy): Bacteria > Bacteroidota > Bacteroidia > Chitinophagales > Chitinophagaceae > Ferruginibacter. The sequence continues at coordinate 731 of CANFUJ010000214.1, read as the reverse complement.
TTAAAAGTTCCCGTAACGGCCCCTTCCTTGTTTTTTTCGTTTATAATTATCTTTTGTCCATTATATGTTCCCTGAATTTTAATATCACCTCCCATTTTTTTATAGAAATAGGTTCCTGAGATATTGTTATCTGTTGAAGAAAAATTCAAGTCGGCCCAAACTGGGTATTTCTGGTCAATATACCCCTCATATGATTGAGCGTTAGAAAAAACTGATACAAATAGCAAAAAAAATGTAATAAATAATTTTAGAAAGTTCATGGTTAATTATATTTTATTGATGTCAAAAATAGTTAATATAATTAAAATAAACAAGAGTATGCCTTCCAATAATGAAGTCGTTATTTTATCGGCTGACTTTATTGGAGGAGAATTCAACACCCATTCCGTCCAAAGATTCAACATTGGTAATTCAGGAAGTCCGATGGAAAGACGAAAAAGAAGATTCTTAGTTGCATCTTTTCAGAAAAAGTCGTTTTGGAAAAAGGAAGAGTTGCAACTACCCCCTTTTCCATACCTGTTCAGGTTTTAATCAATACCAGTAAGGTTTTGGAAGATTCTAAAAATAGACAAGAGGTCGTTTTCGACCTCTTGTCTATTATGGCTCCCCCTGCTGGACTTGAACCAGCGACCCTCTGATTAACAGTCAGATGCTCTAACCAACTGAGCTAAGGAGGAATTTACCTCATTTCACTTTTACAAGTAATTAAGGGTGGCAAAAGTAATACTTTT
>CANFUJ010000213.1 GCA_947450165.1 Chitinophagaceae bacterium | reverse complement strand
CGTAAAAACCGTATCAAATTTAATGCTGTCGGAAGAAACAAATAAACTTGCATCAGATGCGGTAATGAAGTTTTCCTTATTGCAAGAGGTTATAAAAAAAATGATACAACATCCAATTGGAAACAATAAAAAAAATATTCGTTTCATGTATAAAATAAATTATTATTAATTGTTGGGTGTTATTACAAATATAGTTTTTATGCTTAAAGAATTTTCAATTGCTTGCGTGCGCTAAAACAGCTATGCTTACTGTTGTATTTTCTATTGATAAGATAACATTAGTACAAGCTTCTAACGTAGCGCCTGTTGTAATCACATCATCAACCAACAAAATGTTTTTGCCAAGAATAGTTGATTGGTTTTGAATAATAAATGTTCCATCAACATTCGTCCATCTTTCTATACGTTGTTTATTTGTTTGAGTGGATGTGGTTTTTGAACGTAAAACTATGTCATTCAAAACTTGGACATTAATTTTTTGAGATATGCCTTTGGCTAAAATTTCTGCTTGGTTATACCCTCTTTTTCTTTGTTTATCTGGATGCATGGGCAGAGGAATGATGGCATCAATATTTTCGAATCGTCCACTATTTATAAGTTGATCACCCATTAATTTTCCAAGATAAATTCCAATTTCTTGATTGCCTTTATATTTTAATTGATGAATGAGTTGCTGTATAATTTGTCCTTTTGAAAAATAAAAAATGCTACAAGCAGATTGTATTTTTGCCCTTCCATAAAATATATGTTCGATTTGATTATCTGGTATTTTGGCAAAATCAGTATGCGGCAATTGTTGCATACAATTAAAACATATCAATTGAATTTTACCATGCAAATCATCTCCGCAACCAGCGCAAACATGCGGATAAAAAAGCTGTAAAGCGTCTTCTAAAATATTTGATAGCGGTTTCATAGGGGTTTATTAAGTTAAAAGTCAAAATTAAAAAGTCAAAAAAGTTGATTTTAATTTTTTAAACTTTCACCTGCCACAACATATGGCTTTTCCACTTTACACTTTTTACTTTTCACTTTTTACTTTTTACTTTTTACTTTTTACTTTTTACTTTTTACTTTTTACTTTTTACTTTTTACTTTTTTAAAACAACAACTGATATAACTCTTCCACTTTCCCGAGGGCTATGATTTCTATTTTAGACTTAAGTTTATCGAGTGATTTTGCATTGTATTTACTTACTACTATTTTCTCAAAACCTAATTTCTCTGCTTCGGCAATTCTTTGCTCAACTCTATTTACAGCTCTAATTTCTCCGCTAAGTCCGACTTCGCCTGCAAAGCAAATATGTTGTGGTAAAGCCACATCTTCATAACTACTCAGCAATGCTGAAATGATGGCCAAATCGATAGAAGGATCTTCTGCTTTTATACCACCTGCGATATTTATAAACACATCTTTAACGCCGAAATGAAAACCACCTCTTTTTTCCAAAACAGCCAACAACAATTGAAGTCTTCTCAAATCAAAACCACTAACCGTTCTTTGAGGTGTACCATAAACACTTTGGGTAACGAGTGCTTGTGCTTCTATTAACATTGGACGCATGCCTTCAATGGTGGCAGCAATGGCAATTCCACTTAATTGATCCTCTTTGTTGGTGATTAAAATTTCACTTGGGTTGCTTACAGCGCGCATACCTTGACCAGTCATTTCATAAATACCCAATTCGGCGGTAGAACCAAATCTATTTTTTAAGGTTCTAAGAATACGATATGCATAATGTCGATCGCCTTCAAATTGAAGAACAGTATCTACCATATGTTCTAAAATTTTAGGACCAGCAATGTTTCCATCCTTTGTGATGTGTCCAATTAAAAAAACAGGTGTATTGGTTTCTTTGGCAAAGCGTTGAAATTCGGCAGCACATTCTCTAATCTGACTAATGCTTCCAGGTGATGATTCTACAAAAGGAGATTGTAAGGTTTGAATGGAATCAACAATGATTAATTGTGGCTTTAATTTTTTTATCTCTTTAAAAATACTTTGCGTATCCGTTTCTGTCAACAAATAAAATTGATCGTTAGAAATACCAACACGATCAGCACGCATTTTAATTTGCTGTTCACTTTCTTCACCACTGATATATAGTGTGGTTATATTTTTTATTTGCAAACCATTTTGTAGAAACAACGTTGACTTACCAATTCCAGGTTCGCCCGCAACAAGCACGATGCTTCCCAAAACAATGCCACCACCAAGCACACGATTTAATTCTGGATCAGATGTTATGATTCTTTTTTCTTCTGCACTAACAACATCATTAATAGCAATTGTTTTCAATTTTGAAATACCATTATATTCTTTCCATTCGTCTTTATTATTTTTTTCTGTCCCCTTAACAATTACTTCTTCAACAAAAGTATTCCATTGTGTACATGATGGACATTTGCCCAACCACTTTGCACTTTCATATCCACATTGCTGACAAAAAAAAGATGATTTAGTTTTACTCATGCAGTAAATGTAAATGCAAAATTGCTAAAGAAAAAAAACTGAATTTTATTTATGAGAAAAAAGAAGAAATACTTTAAGCGGAAATTCTATAAAAGTAAAAGGGTCAGCATTTCTGCTAACCCTTAAACTTACTAACCCATTAAATTCTATTGCTAAATTACAAATTGCCCCTACAAAAAAAAATCTTTTTTTATAAATGTGAATAAGTTTCTACAGCATTAAATTAAACATTAATTAATAAAATATTGGTAACCTATTAATTTTCAGCACGTTAATTGTAAAATAAAAAGTTAAAACCCATTTCATAAAAAAATCTTTAACATTTAAATAGAAAAATTAATTTAGTTTATATTGCAAACTAATTTGATTATTGAATAAAAATAAATTTTGCACTATTCGTAAGTTTTGACACGTTTATTCAAAAAAAAAAACATTATTTCGATTTTTTAAATAAAAACAACTCAATTTAAAGGTCAACTGTAAAATTTATAACAACAATGCTTTGAATTCAACATATTTATTTTTTTAGTTATAAATATTCTGGCAATTCGAATCTATTGGAAATTACAAAACCAATTATTGTTGATAAAAAAAATTGAAGCACTTATTTTAAAACGCATGAATACAAATCTTGAACCATTATTTCTTTCTCAATCTCGACTTTCCATTATTGGCATGCTATACAAATCAAACGAGCTTGAATTTACTCAACTTAAAGACGGGTTAAAATTAACTGCTGGAAATTTGAGCACACAAATTCAAAAATTGAAGAAGGTTGGATTCTTGGAAATCGAAAAAAAATTTAAAGGAAATTATCCGCAAACGATTTGTAGAATAACACCCAAAGGAATTATTGCGTTTGAGGATTTCGTTACAAACATGAATCAATTTACCCATTCAGTTTTAATAACAACAATTGAAAATGCTGAACCAACATCAAGTCAGCCCTAATTTTTCAAATCAAATTTTACACGCAAAATCTGTTGAAATAAACTTTATTGCTTTTGTAGTGTTATAACTTTTTATGAATACAATTCTTGAAATAAATCATCTCTCAAAAAAATACAAAGACATTACAGCTGTGGATGATTTATCGTTCTCTGTAAATAGTGGCGATG
>CANFUJ010000212.1 GCA_947450165.1 Chitinophagaceae bacterium | reverse complement strand
TTATTGAAATCAATTATGGAGGAATGGGAGATTGAGATGAGTGAGGTGACTAGTGATGATGGAGAGGAAGAAGATACTGATGATGATTCGGAAGAAGATGAGGAGGAGAGAAAATTAAATCAATTACTAACTAAATATGGTGTTGATAGCGAATCTGAGCTTACTTCTATTACTATTGAGCAAGCAAAGGAATTGGCAAGTTATAATGGCACCCTTGATTTAAGTGGGTTAGCAACTTTAACAGAAAAATCTGCAGAAATATTAGCTAAACATAGAGGCAATCTGATGCTTGATGGACTTACGTCTATATCAGACAAAGCAATGGAGTTTATTGTTTCACACTCCGACGGGTTTTTGTCACTAGATGGATTAACCAATTTGTCAGATAAGGCCTTACAGATACTTTCACTGCATAAAGAATTGCTTTATCTCAATGGATTAACCAGTTTGTCTGATAAAGCAGCGAGCATACTTTCGAAACATAAAGGTTCACTAGTACTAAATGGATTGACAGAATTATCCGAAAAAGCAATTGATATATTAGCATTAAACCATAGAGGTTATTTGTCATTAGACGGCTTGACTTCTCTTTCTGATAAGTCATTAGTGGCGTTGGCTAATCATGATGGGGATTTATACCTTGGCATAACATCTTTATCGGATAAAGCAGCACTTGCACTTTCGAATCATAAAGGTGAACTTTCTTTAAAAGGTGTAACAACTTTATCGGATAAGGCAGCATTTGCACTTGCTAAACATGAAGGAGAAATTAATATGGATGGGTTAACTTCTTTGTCTGATAAAGCAGCAGAGGCATTGGCTGTGAAAGGGATTTCGATAAGTCAAGATGAAGAAAGTGAAGAAGAAGAGTCAGAAGAAGACGAAAGTGAAAAAACAGATGATTCCGAAATAAAAATAAATGATACGCACGTTGAATTCTTTCTTTATCTGACAATGGGAAAAACTGATGATGATTTAAGTGATGATGAAATTTCAACCATAATTAATTTTTTAGTAGAAAAGTATAAAAATCAAGCAAATAGAAATATTATTGAAAAAATATTTGACGAATCATTTAAATGGTGGCTCGATTCTTTAAAGAATGGGACAGTGTATGATGAACTCAATAAAAATTTAAACTTATTAGATGAGTTTTCAAGTAATGAAAAACTGGTTGTAATAAAAAACTTAAAAAAGATTAGTCTTTTAGATAAAAATAAAGCTACTAAGGATGAAAACGAACTAATTCAAATCCTAAATAAAAGATGGGGAATTTGAAAAACTATTTGAAATGATTAAAATGATTCAAAATTATGGCCATTCATTTGATAAAAAGAAAAGATGTCGATTTTATTCTAAAAGATGGTTGGTATTGTGAAGTCAGTCAAAAAAAATCGCCTATTGGAGTAAAAGTAAAATCTGGCGATACTATATATATAGCACAAAACGGGTATGCTATTTTTGGAAAAGGGATTGTCGATAAAGTTTCTTCTTTTGAATTGTATTCACTTGAAGAATTCATTCACTATGCTATGCATAAAAGTCAAGTTGATGATAAACTATATTGGCTATCAAAATTCAAGGCCTATAGCAAAAAATTGCCTGTTCCAGTAATCAAAGGTTTTGAATATAATTTAATTAACACCGAGACTTTCGATTTTGCTATACCTTTGGAAAAGCGGTTTTTGGAACAACCATCTTGGTATTATCTGGAAGATGATTATACTTTTACAATTCCTACATCATCCGAAAATATCACACTTCACATACCAACTAAAATAAGAGAAGCTATTTATCATAAATACAAAATAGTTTCCGATGAGCATATCATTGATATTGATCATTTTGTTCCAAGGTCTATTGGAGGCCCCGGTAATATTATAGAAAACCTGATTCCTATTTCTGCTTCTATTAATAGGAGGAAATCAAATCACATTCCATCTAAACTTTTGGATTACGGAGAATTCTTTGGTTTCAAGAAACCCAATGGATTTATTCTGTCTCACGATAAATTTTATTCCGATAATGAAAGTATTAAACTTGGAGAAAAAATTGTTCAAAAAATAAATCAAGAAGATTTGTCTATCATAAAAAATATTTACAAGTCAATTCGTGATTTTCATTTTCCTTATTTAACAAAAATTATATAAGCAGTATGACAATACTTTCAAACAACTACTCCCAACTCCACGCAGTCATCTATGTATATCTATACGTCGCTTTATATGGCGATAAAAAAAAGTCATTAGATGAAATTGAGGCGATAAAAAATTTAATTAAGGATTGGGATAAATCGGGCAATGTTGATAATTTTTATAAAGAAACCAAAGAATGGTTTGAGCAGGATAAGGCAACCGGAAACAGAAAAAACTCATTTGAGTTGTGTGTTGATTATTTAAACGAATGTTTAGACAGATTTCATAAGCCAGCATTTATTCAGGATTTGAATACAATATCAAAAGCAGATGGTGAAATTGCAGATGGTGAATCTTTCTTGATAAAAGAGATATCAGAAAAATTGGGGTGTGATTTTAATGATTCAAAAAATGAATCTACACAAAAAGAAAGTCCTAAGCCAGTTCAACATGACGGATATTCCGGGTTTAATGTAATCCTGCAAAGCGGAGGCGCCAATAAGTTGGCGGTGGTTAAGCTGCTTAAAGAGATCATGAAAACTGATATGAAGGAATGTAAAGACATGGTAGATAATGCGCCATCTTTGTTGAAAAAAGGAATCGATCAAACGACGGCTGAATATATTAAAATGTCGATAGAAGAGGTTGGTGGTGAAATTAAAATCATTTCCAACAGTTCATCAAACGATAACTCTTTATACACTGTAATATTTAAAAAGCCAGGAGCCGATAAATTGCAAATGGTAATGTTGTTGATGGATATAATGAAGTTGGGATTAAAGGATGCTAAGGATATTGTAGACAATCCTCCAAGTACAATAGTGGAAGGGATTGATAAAACTAATGCTGATTTTATTATTAATTTAATTGAGAAAATAGGCGGAGAAGCTAAGGCTGTAATTTTGCCACAATCAAATTAGAAATTTAAAATGAACCATATAGCATTTAAATCAATATTAAAATAAGGCAAGGTTTCTAATAAGCCTTTTCAACGGGTTAAGATGCAATAAAAAAATTGGCGTCCTGGTTTTAAGCCAGATAAAACATGAATTTGGATGATATTTTATAACAATGCTAAAATAATTAAAGGGAGGTACAGGCTATTGGGATTTATCAAAATTAAAACAATGATTTATGAGTGAAGACAAACAAAATAAAGAACCAGACCAAATAGGACCTGATGAAAAAGTATGTTACAATTGTAAACATTTTTTATGGATGGTAGGAATTGGGATGGGCGTAAGATGCGCTATAATTCTGGAGAATGGATTGCCTAAAATGCTGCCAAGTAGAAGATATACTTGTGATTTATTTGACAAGAAAAACTAGTTTATTAATTAGTGCTTACTGAATAACTAGAAAGTCTTATTATATTTGAGTTGTAGCGAATAAAATGAGAATCACATGAAAACAAAAACAGCGAAAGTTTCCAAAATGCGCACCTACTCCAAAATATATCAGTCTTAATCAATTGGTTTTGGCTGG
>CANFUJ010000211.1 GCA_947450165.1 Chitinophagaceae bacterium | reverse complement strand
TCTAAAATTTTAAACTGTGGCAGCGAAATTCTCAAAAGACACTTATTTATACTGGTACGAGTTGATGCTTTTATTGCGTCGTTTCGAAGAAAAAACCGGTCAATTATACGGAATGCAAAAAATCCGTGGGTTTTGTCATTTATACATCGGACAAGAAGCTATTGCTGCTGGATGTATGACTGCGACTAATGCAGATGATAAATTTATTACTGCGTACAGAGACCATGGATTGGCTATCGCAAAAGGCGTAACTGCCAATAGTTGTATGGCTGAATTATACGGAAAAGCAACAGGTTGTAGTAAAGGGAAAGGTGGAAGTATGCACTTTTTTGGATTAAAAGAAAACTTTTTTGGCGGTCATGGTATTGTTGGTGCTCAAATTGGCACTGGCGCCGGACTTGCTTTTGCAGAAAGATATCGCGGTACAAAAAATGTGGTTTTGTGCTTTTTTGGAGATGGTGCTGCTCGTCAGGGTATGTTGCACGAAACCTTCAACATGGCTATGTTGTGGGATTTGCCAGTAGTATTTATTTGCGAAAACAATCACTATGCAATGGGAACTTCTGTAGCAAGAACAAGTAAAACGCTTGATATTAGCAAAACTGCTGATGCGTACGAAATGCCTTCAGATGTAATTGATGGTATGAGTCCAGAAGCGGTTCATAATGGTGTTTTGCGTGCTGTTAATCGTGCACGTGAAAAAGGTGGTCCAACTTTATTGGAGATTAAAACCTACCGTTACAAAGGACATAGTATGAGTGATCCTCAAAAATATAGAACCAAAGAAGAGTTGGAAGAGTACAAAGAAAAAGATCCAATTGAACATGTTTTGAAAGTACTTACCACTGAATACCAAGTTTCGGAAGCTGATATTGAAATCATCAACAATAGAGTAAAAGACCAAGTGGAAGAGTCTGTAAAATTTGCAGAAGAAAGTCCTTGGCCAGATAATGATGAGTTATTGAAGGATGTTTACGTTCAAGAAGATTATCCTTTTATAACTGACTAATTTTATTTTACTATATTGCAGAAATTTTAAAGTTTAAACAATACAAAATGGCAGAAGAATTAAAAAATAAAAAAACTCAACCCGTGGTTACTGAAAGAATCATCGAAACAGATGACAATGAGGCGCTTGAAAAAGCAAAGAGTTTTTGGGAAAACAATAAGAAAACCATCACTTACGGATTATTAGCATTTGTTTTAATCTTATCAGGTTGGGTTGGATATAATGAGTTGATAAAAAAACCTAAAGAATTAAAAGCTAGTGAAAGCATGTTCATGGCTGAAAATTTATTCGTAAAAATGTCAACAAATGGTTTTAATAAAGACTCGGTTAACTTGGTATTGAATGGAGGAAACTTTGAAGGAAACAACATGATTGGGTTGTTAAAAATCATTAGCAATAATGGAGGAACTCCAGCAGCCAATCGTGCAAATTATATCGTTGGTGCTTGTTATCTTCAAATTAAAGAATACGATAAAGCCATTAAATATTTAAAAGAATTTAGCGGAAATGGCGCTGATCAAATTCAATCAAAAGCGTACTTATTAATTGGCCATGCGTATTCAGAAAAAAACAACACTGCAGAAGCGCTTAGTTATTACAAAAAAGCAGCTGAATTAAACGAAAAAGATGAGTCTGTTACACCAGATGCATTAATGGTTTATGCCGCTTATGCTGAACAAAATGGCAAAAACGACGAAGCTATTATTGCATATAAAAAAGTAAAAAACAATTTCCCAACTTTCCCTTCGTCAAGCAATGGAGATGTTGAAAAAAGATTGGCTCGTTTAGGCGAATTGAATCCTTAATATTTTACATGTCTACATTTCGTCCTGAAAATATTTTATCAACAGGCATCCAATTCAAATCGGATGCCTTTGTTGTAATTATAAAAACATCTTGGAATGCTTCCATTTTGGATGCATTGGAATTGGGTTGTATAAACGTTCTGGAATCACAAAAAATTGCCTATAAAGTAATTACCGTTCCTGGTGCATTTGAAATTCCCTTTGCCATTCAAAAAACATGGCATAATGATCTTAATAAAAAACCTAGTGCATTTATTGCTTTAGGCTGCATCATAAAAGGCGATACGCCACATTTTGATTATGTATGTAAAGCAATAACGGACGGGGTATTACAACTCAATCTTCAATTGCCTATACCTACAATTTTTGGTGTACTTACCGTAGACAATGAGCAACAAGCCTTAGAAAGAATTGGTGGAATTCACGGACATAAAGGCGAAGAAGCGGCAATCACCGCGCTTAAAATGATCGAACTTTTTTCATAACATTGAAATTTAACCATTGAAAGTAGCCCTTTTTATACCTTGTTTTATCGATCAGCTTTATCCATCTACCGCATTTAATATGGTAAAGGTTTTGGAAAAAGCTGGATGTGAGGTTACTTATAATCCCAATCAAACTTGTTGTGGTCAACCTGCATTTAACGCTGGTTTTTGGGATGAATCTAGAGATGTAGCCAAAAAATTTATTGCAGATTTTGAAGCAGAAACTTATATCGTAGCACCAAGTGCAAGTTGTGTGGGATTTGTTAGAAATTATTATCCCAAATTATTTGAACATGGCGTTAATCATCAAAAAGTAAAAGAACTTAAATCTAAAATTTTCGAATTCTCCGATTTCTTAACCGAGGTATTACATCAATATGATTTTGGTGCAGTTTGGAATGGCAAAGTAACGTATCATGACAGCTGCGCAGCATTAAGAGAATGTAAAATTAAAGAAGGTCCGCGTAAACTACTAAGTCATGTTCAAGGATTGGAGTTGGTAGAAATGGTGGACAATGAAACCTGTTGTGGCTTTGGCGGTACTTTTGCTGTGAAATTTGAAGGGATTTCCGTAGGGATGGCAGATCAAAAAGTAACCAATGCATTAAACACAGGAGCGGAATGTATTGTATCAACAGATATGAGTTGTTTGATGCAATTGGATGGCTACATCAAAAAAAACAATTTAAAAATTCAAACCATGCACATAGCTGATTTGCTGGTAAATGGTTGGTAAATGGTTGGTAAATTTGAATATCTACAAATAAAATAAATAAAATGCCCATCCATATTCTAGCTATTGAATCTTCTTGCGATGAAACTTCAGCTTCGGTTTGCTGTGATGGAAAAATTTTATCTAACGTAATTGCTACTCAAAAAGTACATGAGCAATATGGTGGCGTGGTACCCGAATTGGCAAGTCGAGCACACATGCAAAACATCATTCCTGTCGTAGATGTAGCTTTAAAAAATGCAAACTGTTCACTTGATGATATTGATGCTATTGGATTTACCCAATCACCAGGATTAATTGGAGCATTGCTTGTTGGAACACAATTTGCCAAGTCGATGTCATTAGCTTTAAACAAACCTTTAATTCAGGTGCATCACATGCAAGCGCACGTAATCGCTAATCTCATTGAAGAGCCAAGGCCATCTTTTCCTTTTTTATGTTTAACCGTAAGTGGTGGTCATACTCAAATTGTATTGGTTGAATCGCCTTTAAAAATGCGCGTAATTGGTCAAACCATTGATGATGCAGCAGGAGAAGCATTTGATAAAACGGCAAAATTAATTGGATTACCTTATCCTGGAGGTCCATTGGTTGATAAATATGCAAAAGAAGGAAACCCCAATGCATACAAATTTACAGAGCCTCAAATCCCAGGTTTAGATTTTAGTTTTTCAGGATTAAAAACCTCGATACTATATTTTCTAAATAATGCTGG
>CANFUJ010000210.1 GCA_947450165.1 Chitinophagaceae bacterium | reverse complement strand
ATGCTATTGAATAAATCGGGAATGCCAGTTCGTGGGAATTTCTCAAACACTTTGGTTCGATATGATTTGTATCCAGTAATTCTACCTTCCCAAAAAGGAGAATTGGTACTTAATGCAAAAACGTGTGGTAAGAAATAACGTGCTGAATTGGCAATATGAATAGCCATTTCCCGTGTTTCCATTCCAATATGCACATGTAGTCCAAAAATCAAATTGCTTCGCGCTGCATCCTGAAACTCATTTACGATTTCATTATAACGGGCGTGATCGGTAATCAATTGTTTCTGCCAATGGCTAAATGGATGTGTTCCACTCGCTCCTACCCACAATCCCAATGAATTTGCAATATCATGTACCGACTTCCTTAAATTGGCTACATCCGAAAAAGCTTCTTCTACATCTTTACAAATATCCGTTCCTACTTCCACTACCGCCTGATGCATTTCTGCTTTTACTTTATCGCCGAATATTTTTTGACCTTCAAGTACAATCTTTTGCTCGTGACTTTTCAACTCACGTGTATTTGGATCGATCACCATATACTCCTCTTCTACCCCAATTGTAAAGTGCTTATAAGAAGTGTTTACCATAAAAAATTGAATTGATTGTTATAAATATATTTTTATATGGTGAGATAAAAAAATATTGAGCCGAATAAAAACAGATTATTTAATGTTTTCTGCAATTAATTTATCAATAATTTGTTCGGTAATATCTGGATAATTTACGCTGATATTTTGCGGTAAATCTACCCAGTTTTTTATTTGATTGAGATAATCCAATTTAAAACTTTTCAAAACCGGAACACCCAATTTATTTAAAGCTGCAGCATTACATTGTTGTTCGTACTGCCCTTTCATTGGAATGACCATTAGTTTTTTCTGCAAAAACAATGCTTCAGCAGGTGACTCAAACCCAGCACCACAAAGTATTCCGGTGCAGTTCACAATGCTTGTAATAAATGCCTCGTTTTGAATTGGGCAAATCTGTACATTTTTTTCAGTGTACTTAACTTTTGAATGCTTACTAAACACTTCCCAATTTATTTGAGGAATTTCATTTAAAATCCGAATAATAATCTCATCGCCATATGCTGGTAAATACACGGTATAATGAGGATGCTTAACCGGACTTGCTGTTCTTATTTGATTTCTTATTACTGGTGGAAATATATTTTCATCATAGTTTTCAAAATGAAAACCATACGCTTTTGTAAAAGGTGCATAATACCTTAAAACAAGGTTTCCAATGATATCAAATGTTTTTGGTTTCGGCGCTTTTTTATTAATTACGGCCGATTGATGACTCAACCCAATACATGGTTTCTTTTTTATTTTACATGCCCAAGTGCTTACTGGTTCAAAATCGCTAATGATTAAATCGTAATCATGTACAGGCAAGCTTTTTATTTCGCGAATCAAATTACGTAGATCACATTTTTTAAAGGTGTCAAATAAATCAATACCGCCTTTTTTGCCAAAAATAAAACTGAGTCCTTTAAATTTATATTTTATGCTGTAAGGCAAATCTACATCTGCTTGTATCCCACTTACTAAAATATCTAAATCCCCTTTTTTTTGTAAAATAGGAATGATATCACGCGCTCTAGATACATGCCCATTGCCCGTTCCTTGTATTGCATAAAGGATTTTCATTGATTTTTAAACCTTTAAAAGTTTGAATTAATCGTGTAACAGATTTTTACTTTTTACATTTCACTTTTCTCATCACTTTCATCATCGCTTTTCATCATCTTAAACTCCTGAACCATATTGTCGAACAATTGACTGTTGTTTAATTCCTCCTCTTCTTTTTCCATTTTTTTTGCTTTTTGATATCCCTCTATATCAAAATGATGAAGTTTCCATTCGCCAGCATTATATTCCAAAGCAGTTAAATTTTCTATCCAATCACCACTATTTAAATAAACAATTGATCCTTTTGCATTGCTGATTTCCCTGATTTCTGGATGATGAATATGTCCACATACCACATAATCATAACCGTTATTAATGCCAATTTCGGCAGCCACCTCTTCAAATTTATTGATAAACTTAACCGCGCCCTTTACGCCATTTTTTACTTTTTTTGACAAAGAAATTTTTCCCTTGTTAAATACTTTCTCAGAAATGAAATTTACAAACCGGTTGATTAAAATTAACAAGTCATAACCAACAGCACCAAGCTTGGCCAACCATTTACTGTATTGCATCGTTACATCAAATACATCCCCATGAAAAAACCATGCTTTCTTATTGCCATCCAATTCTAGTATCACTTTATTCACAATTTTCATTCCACCCATTTCAAACCCAACAAACTTGCGCAGCATTTCATCATGGTTTCCAGTGATATAGTACATCTTAACGCCTTTGCTCATCCAACGCATCAAATGCTTCACCACTTTCATATGCGATTTGGGCCAATAACGTTTATTGAAATTCCAAATGTCTATGATATCCCCATTTAATATTACCGTTTTGGGCTTAACTGATTTTAAATAATACAACAACTCTTTTGCATGACAACCAAATGTTCCCAAATGAATATCAGACAAAACTAAAATTTCAACTTTTCTTTTTAAAAGCGGTTCCATTTTTTGTAATTGTTCCATTTTATTTGATTAAATAAATCCATTGATATTTATTAGAAATTATTCAACCCAATCTGCAATAAATATATTCGTATCTCTTGTGCCACCGTTATTTCTATTGCTGCAAAAAACAATTTTTTTACCATTATGACTCATCATTGGAAACGCATCAAATCCTTTGTCACGCGATATTTTCTCAATATTTGTTCCATCCAAATTCATCATATACATGTTGAATGGGAATCCTCTTTTATATTCATGATTGCTGCAAAAAATAATCTTATCGCCTTTTCTAGTAAAATTAGGCGCCCAATTGGCCTGACTTAATTTTGTAAGCTGTTGCGGGTTTGAACCATCAGCATTTGCTATCCACACTTCCATATTGGTTGGTGCTACTAGATTTTCGGATAACAGTGATTTGTATTCTGTGATTTCAGCTTCTGTTTTTGGACGAGAGGCGCGCCATAATATTTTTGTACCATCTGGACTAAACCAAGCGCCACCATCATATCCCAATGAATTCGTAATACGTTTTACATGTTTGCCATTTAAATCCATGGTATACAGTTCTAAATCACCATCACGCATAGACGTAAATACCATTTTATCACCATTGGGAGATATTGTTGCTTCTGCATCATAACCTTTGGTTTTGGTCAATTGCTTAACAATTTTCCCATTCAAATCTGTTTTAAAAATATCGAAGCTTTCATAAATTGGCCAGATGTATTTATTGCCATATTTTTTTCTGTCTGGGATTGGCGGACAACTATCGCCTCCAAGAAAAGTAGATGCGTAAAGCAAATGTTGATTGTCTGGATAGAAATAAGAACAAGTAGTTCTTCCCTTACCCGAGCTGATTAATTTTGGCTCAAATGCTTCATCGGCTTTTGTTGGAATTTTTCCCATCCATATTTGATCGCAAGGAATACCTTCTTTTGGATTTGTTTTTTGAAAAATTAAGTACTGATCATCAAAACTAAAATACGCCTCCGCATTATCACCGCCAAACGTTAACTGCCTCACATTTACGAAGTGATTTTCTCCAGGAAAATGAATCGTATCAGATGGCTTGGTATTATTTTGAGCAAACAAATTAATACTCGTTAGAAAAACGGAAAATAAAAAACTTGATTTAATAAACATGGATATTATTTTATGAT
>CANFUJ010000209.1 GCA_947450165.1 Chitinophagaceae bacterium | reverse complement strand
GTTGATCAGTACGGACTAGATGAAATGGACAACAGAATATTAAGTACTATAATCGAGAAGTTTAAAGGCGGTCCTGTTGGCATCACAACAATTGCTACAGCTGTTGGCGAAGAACCTGGAACATTAGAAGAAGTGTACGAGCCATTTTTAATTCAAGAAGGTTTCATCATGCGAACGGCAAGAGGTAGAGAAGTAACTGAAAAAGCGTATAAGCATCTTGGAAAAATTCCACGTAAAAATGGAAATCAAATCGATTTATTTTAAGCCGTTCCAACCCCACAAATATCTGCAAGCATAAGTTCTGTATGGGCTCCATGATGCAGCAATTTTTATAATCTGAATTTTCATCTGATTCCAGTTTTCTTCGATTTTTAATTTTTTCAAGAAAATTCTTTGAATCAAAATGTGAGCTTAATTTGGTTTTTTATTTTGGGTGATCCAGTGTCAAAAACAGGAGAAAGGAATTTAGTTACGAAAATTACTTGAGTATAATTTATTTGATGTGGGTTATTGATTGGAAACTTTGCTTATTTATAATATTGCGATATTGCGATATTGCAATATTACGTGTACTCAACTCAAATAGCCAAATATTTTCACTAAAGTTTATTTATCAAAATCTACTCATTTCGAGATTCACTTTTGTAATTTATTGGATTCTTTTTTATAAGGCTCATCGGTTTAACTCGCTGCAATGATATAATCCTTTTCAAATGATTGATATTTTACTATATATTCGGTGGTTTTTAATTTTTTTCAACAAAATCCTTTGAAAAAATGGATGCATAAAATAGTTTTTTATTTTGGATAACCCAATGCGAAAAACAGGAGATTTATTTTAAGCCGATTTCCAACCCCACAAATATCTGCAAGCATAAGTTCTGTATGGGCTCCATGATGCAGCAATTTCTATCATGCTTATTTTCATGTTTTTCTTGTTGGAGTTGTCTATTTCAAACAAGGCGCACATTTTTTGTTGAATGGCCAAATCGTCCACTGCAAACACATCTTCTCTACCTAGCGCAAACATCAATATCATTTCTACCGTCCATCTGCCAACGCCTTTAATCTGAATAAGTAGATTGATTATAGTTTCGTCATCCATCTTATTAAGCTTGCTGTCTGTAAGTTTATGTTCTAAGAAAAAGTGGCAAACATTTAAAAGATAATTGGTTTTAGATTCAGACAAACCTATTCCTTTTAATGTATCGAATGGAGTAGAAATGATTTCTTCTAAACTTGGTTTTTTGCTATCGTATAAATCTAAAAATCGCTGTTGAATAATCTTAGCCACTTTTGTACTCAATTGCTGACTGATGATTGAAAAACAAATCCATAAGTAAATGTTTTTCTCTTTTTTTAAAACAATAGGCTCTTGAACTGAAATGATTGATTTCAATTTTTTGTCTTTGTTCAAATGTTTGATATGGTCCAAAATGTAATAAAGGTTTATCCAGAATCCAGCAAATTAAGCTACTCCCCATGTTGTGTTGCCTTCTTTATCATCTTTAATCAGAATGCCAAGTTGTGTAAGTTGGTTTCTAATTTTATCAGAAGTAGCAAAATCTTTATTGGCTTTGGCTTCTTTTCTGATATCAAGGAGCAATTGCATAATTGGGTTCAACAGTTCATTGTTTTGATCATTAATGTTGGTTAAACCAAATACATCTTCTAAATAAACTTGAAACGAATCTTTCATTTTTTGTAAAGTAGAAGCGCTAATGGCATCAAAAGGAATCAATCCATCTTTTAGCGAATTGATGATGGGTGCTATTTCAAACATATTGGCAATTACCCTTGGGCTGCCCAAATCATCATCCATAAATATTTCAAATTCATTTAACCAGTTGGTTATTTTCGAATCGAGTTCTGAGTCAGTAGGGGTTGTGTTATTCGATACAGGTAAATTTTTCAAAACCTCGTAAGCATCCCATAAACGCTTTAATGCTTTTTCGCTTGCTGATAAAGCTTCGCTGCTAAAATCTAAAGTGCTTCTATAATGACTTTGTAAAATAAAAAAACGAACAGTCATTGGATGAAAGGCTTGCGTCAAAAGTGGATGATTGCCACTAAACATCTCCGTTAGTTTAATGACATTGTTATAACTTTTTCCCATCTTTCTGCCGTTGATGGTAATCATATTGTTGTGCATCCAATATTTCACTGGAGCAGAATGATTGCAAATGGTACTTTGTGCAATTTCACTTTCGTGATGCGGAAATAATAAATCCATTCCACCACCATGAATATCGAAATTAGATCCTAGATATTTTGTAGCCATTGCAGAACATTCGATATGCCAACCTGGGAAACCCTCACCCCATGGGCTTTTCCAACGCATGATATGTTCGGGCGGCGCTGCTTTCCATAGTGCAAAATCGGCAGCATCTCTTTTCTCTTGTTGCCCATCTAATTCTCTACTAACATCTTCTCTATTCCCGGCGTCTAATAATTCATCAATTACGCGTCCACTCAATTTTCCGTAATCATGTGAAGCGGCATATTTTTTTACATCAAAATAAACTGAACCATTAACCTCATAAGCATATCCCTTTGAAATGATGTCTTCAATCATTACAATCTGTTCTACAATATGGCCAGTTGCGGTAGGTTCAATGCTTGGTTCTACGCAATTAAATTGCTTCATCGCCCAATGAAAAAGATTCGTATATTTTTGAACCAATTCCATGGGTTCTAATTTTTCAATTTGCGCTTTTTTACTCACTTTGTCTTCAGCTTCTCTTCCTTCTTCTTCAAAATGGCCAGCATCTGTAATGTTGCGCACATAACGCACTTTGTATTTTTTGTATGTAAGATATCGATACACAACGTCAAAACTAATGTATGGACGCGCATGACCTAAATGACTTTCACCACTCACCGTTGGTCCGCAAACATACATGCCCACATAACCTGGAGTAATGGATTCAAAAATTTCTTTTTTTCTAGTGTAAGAATTGTAAATATGTAATGCCATTTTTAATAAATATAGGTACAAAGATAAGGTTGGGAAACATACTGATTAAGAGAAAATCCTATTTGTGAATCGGGTCTTATTTTTCGTGATTAAGTTTTATATCCGAAACGATAGGATAATGATCGCTTAATTTCTTTTTTACCCTTGTGAATTGGTTAACTTCAAATTTTTTATCTACAAAAATATTATCGATTCTCAAAGTTGGCAAAATGCCTGAGAATGTATTTCCAATTCCAGACCCTGTTGATCTAAATGCATTATTCAGCGTTTCTCCAATTAGATTGTATGCGTAACTATTCGGCAAATCATTAAAGTCGCCACATAAAATTACGGGGTAAGGACTTTTATCAACTTCTGATTTTATGTTTTCAATTTGCTCTTTTCTTTTTATAAATCCAGTTTTTAATTTTTTAATGACTGATTTGGTTTGGTAATAACTATAGTCGTCTGTTAAACTAGGGTTTTCGATATACATTTTATTGGTTGGCGAAAAGCGTAGGGATTGTAAATGAATATTAAAAACCCTTATCGTATCAGTGGCTTCACGAACAACATCTATGTATTGATAAATGGCGTTGTAATTTTTTTTCTCAACTACTATTGTTTTGTGATTTATTATTGGAAACCTGCTGAATGTGATGATGCCAAAATGGTGATTTTTATCAAAGTCTAATTTTTTATCATAAGCATAGTAGTAATTTTTTATGCCCAGTTTTTTTTGAAAATCGGGAATATAATTAATGGCATTTCTGGTGGAATCACTGGCAACCATTTCTTGAAAGCATGCAATATCTGGATGAAATGAGTTTAT
>CANFUJ010000208.1 GCA_947450165.1 Chitinophagaceae bacterium | reverse complement strand
ATGCAATATCAACCTGCAAGAGCATTAATAAATGGGGGTTGTGCAATAGCATTAGCCAGTGATTTCAATCCCGGTTCTTCACCCAGTTTTAATATGAATTTTGTTGTTGCACTTAGCTGCATTCAAATGAAGATGTTGCCTCAAGAAGCGATAAATGCAGCTACCATCAATGGCGCTTTTGCCATGGATATTCAAAATGAATTGGGCACTATTTCGGTAGGAAAAAAAGCAAACCTTATTTTTACACAACCGATACATTCAATGGATTATTTACCTTATGCTTTTGGTGCTAACCACATAGAAAAAGTAATGATAAAAGGAGAATTTATATAACTTCAATTATAAAATTTAATAGCAAATATGAAACAATTAATAGAGTGCGTTCCAAATTTTTCAGAAGGAAATGATTTGTCAATTATCAAACAAATTACAGATCAAATTGAATCCGTAGAAGGCGTAAGATTATTAAATGTAGATCCAGGAAAAGCAACCAACAGAACGGTTGTGACTATGGTAGGCGAACCCGAACTTGTTATAGAAGCAGCATTTAGGGCGATTAAAAAAGCAGGAGAACTTATAGATATGTCGAAACATAAAGGCGAGCATCCACGCATGGGCGCAACCGATGTTTGTCCGCTGATACCCATCGCCAATATTTCAATGGAAGATACGGCTGTTTACGCTCAAAAGTTGGCAAAGCGTGTAGGAGAGGAGTTGAACTTGCCCATCTATTTATACGAAGCAGCGCAACCCAATAAATCAAGAAGCAACTTGTCGATTATTCGTGCGGGTGAGTACGAAGGGTTTGCTCAAAAAATATTATTGCCAGAATGGAAGCCCGATTTTGGTCCAGCAGTTTTTGATGCAAAGCGCGGTGCAACAGTTATCGGCGCACGTGATTTTTTAGTGGCTTACAACATTAATTTAAATACAACATCTACTAGAAGAGCAAACGCAGTTGCTTTCGACATAAGAGAAGCAGGAAGAACTAAAAAAGAAAATGGTAAAAATGTTTTAGACGTAGACGGAAAACCAATTACCATTCCGGGTAGTTTGAAATGTGTAAAAGCAATTGGTTGGTTTATTGAAGAATATGGAATTGCTCAAATTTCAATTAACCTAACCAACATTTCTGTAACACCCGTGCATATTGCATTTGATGAGGCTTGTAAAAAAGCAACAGAAAGAGGCTTGCGTGTAACAGGTAGCGAATTGGTGGGATTAATACCTTTAAAAGCGATGCTTGATGCGGGTAAATATTTTTTACTCAAACAAGAACGTTCTGTTGGAGTAAGTGAAGCGGAACTGATCAAAATAGCTGTAAAATCAATGGGCTTGGATGAATTGTCGCCGTTTAATCCACAGGAAAGAATCATTGAATACATGCTAAACAATCAAAGTGGAAAGAAATTGGTGGATATGGATTTGATTTCATTTGCCAATGAAACGGCCAGTGAAAGTCCTGCACCAGGAGGTGGTTCTATCTCTGCTTATGTAGGCGCTCTTGGAATATCTTTAGCAACAATGGTGGCCAATTTATCTTCTCATAAAACGGGCTGGGATGCGCGTTGGAAAGAATTCAGTGATTGGGCGGAAAAAGGTCAGCTTATAAAAGACAGTTTATTAAATTTAGTAGATGAGGACACCAATGCATTTAATAAAATCATGCATGCATTTGGCTTGCCAAAATCAACTGATGCTGAAAAAGCCGCAAGAACTTTAGCCATTCAAGAAGCTACAAAATTTGCCATTGAAATTCCTTTCAAAGTGATGGAACTGTCATTACAAAGCATGGAAACTATAAAAGCCATGGCAGAAACAGGCAATCCAAATTCAGTTTCTGATGCAGGAGTTGGTGCATTATGTGCACGATCTGCAGTTATTGGTGCGTTTATGAATGTCCGTATAAATGCTTCTGGTTATTCAGATAAAACTTATATTGATAACTTAATTTCTAAAGGAAAAGAAATTGAAAATAAAGCCATCCAACTTGAAACTGAAATATTGAAAATTGTAAATGAAAAAATCGGCATTTAATTAGGCGATTCATATTCAAGTTTCAACACATTGTTGTCATTAAAATTGGTGCTGGAATGAAGTTCGAATCTTTTCTTTCCGCATGTTACAACGATTAATGCTGTATTGGGAGGAAATGAACCCATGTTTTCTGCGTAAAGTGTGATTTCATGGTTATTTGTATTTTCATCTAAATCCAAATCCAATACAATGGCTTCTTCTGTTAGTCGAACATGCTTTTTCAATAAATTTCCGTTGTAAAATATACTGACAGAATCATTATCTATAGTGCCATTGTCATACATTTTTATTTGAACATGGCGGTCGTTAACTTTTAATGTAGAAAGCGTTAATTGATTTCGATTATTCATTCTTGTTGTAAGCAGCTCATCTTTTAAATACAGCACAATTGGCTTTTTACGTTCAATAGTATCTTTATTTACTTTAATTGGATTGGTTTCAATGGGAGTGGGGATAGTTTTTATTGAATCTTTTTTAACAACAATTGGTTTCTTTTTTTCTGGACTTGTAATAATTGGTTTCTTTGGGGTAATTGTTGTTTCTTTTGCTATTTCATCGCATACAGGTAGTCCAGGTGCAGGATTTTTTGTTTTAGTTGAAATTCGCCTCATCCAAAAAAACTCTGTTGCAGCTGCATCAAAAAAATTAGAAAAAAGATCTTGAATTAAAACAGTCGATCTTAAAATATCATTTCCTGCTTGAGGTACTTTCCAAAGTTTTACAATCATTAATACATGGTTCCCTTTGTTCTCAATGAAACGTGTTCCGGTTAATGTCCATATTTTCGTTTCTTTATCATAAGAACCTTTAAAATAGGCTTTACAATGACTGGATTTATTTTTTAGAACAACATCGTATGTATATCCACAAAGCTTGTTGTCATTTTGTACAATGTTTATTTTTACATATTCGTCTTTCATCAATCCTTCCCAAGTGCCCGTTAAATCTTGAGCACTACAATGAGTTGATAATCCCAATAAAAAACAGAAATAAACTATCCAATATTTAAAATTCATGATTTTATTTTTTTGTTGAACATTGGATAACGTTTACATTATTCGATGTTGAAATTAAGCAGTGTTTGATTTTTAATTACAGATAAAGATAAATTAAAACACTAATGGCTAAAAATATTAAAATGATAAAGTAATGTTATAGCATAAGAACTTTTAATCTCATGGATTTAATTATAAATAGTAGGGGATTGAAAAAATGCGATACTAAAAACAATTAAACTAAATAACCTCATATTCTAATCAATATTCTAAATAACTAATTAATAGTTTAAAGATGCCCGTTAGTAAATATCGCAGATTCTAAAAAAACTTTACCATTAAAAATAAAAAACTTTATAAATTTCTTGTCAATAAAACATAGTTCCCTTACTTTTGCCGTGGAGAGTTGGCAGAGTGGTCGATTGCGGCAGTCTTGAAAACTGTTGACTGTTACAGGTCCGGGGGTTCGAATCCCTCACTCTCCGCCAGATACTAAATCGAAAAATTTAAAAGGCGTCTAAACACTTAGACGCCTTTTTGTTTAATACGGGTTTAAAAATTATTTCCGTTTGCTCAATTTTTTTTATTCTCATTTTTCTTTTCTATAATCATTCCCAATTTTTAAATAGCATTTGATTTTCTTTGAATAATCCAATACTTTTGTCCGTAAAATTTCAAAAAACATGAAAAAGTTAATTCCAATATTTTTACTTTGTTTATTTGCAAACAGAAGTATTTCTCAAAATCTTGACGATATCAATGATTTAATGGGAAGTTT
>CANFUJ010000207.1 GCA_947450165.1 Chitinophagaceae bacterium | reverse complement strand
TTGCTTACTCTTGAATAATTTGCAAAAGTTGAAGTAGAAGTCCTAAAAGAAATAACTGGATTAGTTCCTGCGTTTCCATTTGCAAATTTGAACCCATTAATCAAGATTTTTGTGCCAGAAAATTTTAAATACGTTGTGCCAGAAAAAATTACACCGCCTAAAGTTTGACTTGTAACAACTATCCAATTCCGATTTACATTTCCATTATTATTGCTTAAACTTATTTCACCCCAGTTGTATGTTCCATTAGCTACTATAATACTATCTCCAGGAAAAGCAATTGAAAATGCATTAGTCAAACCACTTAAACTATTTACAATTGTAGTGTTTGCATTTGAACTAAGAAAAGAAATAATAATTATTAAAGTTGTGATTAATTTTTTCTTCAAGGCTTCAGAATATTTTTTTTACGAAATTATTATTTTAATATTTCACAATTGTATTTACTATAAATTTTATGAAAGAAAATTTCATAAAATAAATTCCTTACTTTCCTGATTGATTTTTTTATAAATACTACCCATTTTTAGTTTGGAAAAACTCAACGCTATTATTTTAACTATCAAGATTTGATAGAAAGTTGAAGTAAGAAATGTATAGGGACCAACATTTAAATTAATACACTTTTTTACAACTCAAAAAAAGCTCCTCTTCTGAAGCCAATTTGGTCTCCATGTTGTATATAACCTAATTGATTGGTAAGCATTTTCGTTGTTCCAATTTCAAAATCAATTACATTGGCATGGTGATGTCCGTAAATCCAATGTGAAATATTTGACCTATTAATAAAATCAAATAATTCAACTGCAAAACCATCATTCAAGGGACTGTTTTTGTACTGTTCTGGGTAATTTAATAAAGTAGGCACATGGTGAGTTGTCACCACATTTTTACCTGATTTATTTTCTTCCAAAGATTTTTCAATAAAAGCAAAGCAATCTTCATGTAGTTTATTAAAATCTTGTATACTTATCAATTTACCATCATTCTTTATAATAAAAAAGTCAGATAGGCTTTGACTAATTTGTGAACTATTGTGAAATTGAATGTGAGACCATAGTGTTGAAAATATGAATTGAGTATCTCCTATAAATTCAGCATAATTATTAACTAAAAATATATTCGACCGCAATTTTTCATACAAAGGATTCGATACTTCCTTCAAGTCAAAATGATAATATTCATGATTCCCTGGTATCCAAAATACTTTTTCATAATTATCGGCTACAAAATCAATAAAATCATTTGGCTTATCATGTAATGCAAAAGGCAGTATATCTCCAGCAAGAATCAATATATCAGCAATAGGAATCAAAGGATTTTCTTTGATGTATCTCAAATTCTCTTTGAACTCCAAATGCATATCTGAGCAATATTGTACTTTTATTTTACTCATTTAATTACTTATTTGCACATTGTAAAATACATTTTTAATTATTTTATGCAATTTAAAATATGCATATTAATGCTAACTTTTAATCTACTTATTTGATTTTCAATTAATAATGCTATTTGACGATCCAATACATTATAAAAATTCTAGAAAAAAAATAATAATAAATTCAAGCTAATTTACTTTGTAACAATTTTTTTATAAATAAATTATTATCCCACTGTACACTCATTGGTTTTTTTGTATATGGCATTACAGGCATATAAGGAACGGGGCCAAATTCAGGTGTAATGGTAAATACTTTTTGACCTGCTTTTTGCTTCAAATTGATTATCTGATGCCACCATTTTATAAATTTGTTCATATGTGAGTTCCACTCCGGAGCTTTAGGATCGTTCACCTGCGAACCTTGCTCATACCCTACTCGTGCATGCAAATGTGAGATGTGAGGGAAAATTTTCTCCAGAATTTCTTCCTGATCTTCCAACATTGATTCGGAAACTACACAGAAATGTGACAAGTCGCCAGTGAGTTCCATTTCAGGAAATTTTTCAAGATAAGGCAATAAAGTTGCTGTATGAAAAGCCAATCTTGAACGATGGGTTTCATGTAAAATGCGAATATTATTTTTAGCACTAAAATTCATAGCTGCTTCAATAACCCTGCAATTATCGTCAAAACTGTAATAATCTTTTCCGGTGTGAGAGTTGATGAATAAAGGATTTAGTGATGAAATGGAAGCCAAATTCCGTTCCATTTTTTGGATATAATCCGTTACTGACTCTTTAGCAGGAAATACCAATTGCAATGCAATAAAATAAAAATCATTGTTTATCATTTTGACAGCATCAATTGCACTCATGAAGAGATTCGTCATCTCATCAGGTGGCTGTAAAAACAATTCAACGCCATTAAAACCATCGCAAATTGTTTTACTGATAAAGTTTTCAGGACTTAGTGATTCACTTCCCCAATAAGTGCTGGAATATAAAATGTTCATATGATAATTATTAAGTCAAAATGAAAAACCCAAAAGTCAAAATTGTCTATTCCCCTTTTTAAATTTTTACATTTAAAATCGGCCGATTAATTAAACCCTTTGAGCGTTGACATATCGCGGCTCAGCCAATTTTCTTCGGGATATTTTGCATTACGATCGATGGTATGAATGGCGTAAGCTTGTCGGGATTTTCCACTTATATTAGGCAGACTGTAATGAGGTAACAATCCATGAAGTACGATACAAGTTCCTTTTTTCACTTCAAGTGGAACCATGTCTTCTATTGTTAAAGGCTCTGAATCAAAAATATGCATTTCAGTACCTCCTGATTTCTTTTTCCGAAACCAAGAACGAAGTGAAGTTTGGTGTCCTCCAGGTTTTGCCCAAAGACAACCATTTTCAATTGTTGCATCTTCCAATGCAAACCAAAAACCGATACAAGAGTTAGGTTCTGTATATAAAAATGCAGCGTCTTGATGTACGTCAACTACACCTCCGATTTTTGCATGTTTTAAAATCAGCATACTTTGAATAATGACATGACTGTTTAAATTCAATTCTGCTGAAAGTTTTTTCAATTGCGGTGAACGTGAGAAATCCTCAAACACCGAATCCAAATCATGTAGCGCATGACCAATTTTATTCAACGAATGAAACAAATCTTTTTTCAATTTGCCATTTTCATCAAATGCGTCTTTCTCAAAAAAGTAAGAAATATTTCCTCCGGAGTTTAAAAAATAATCATCGGATGTACGTGTCTGTTCATTGGTTTGAAAAACAGATGGATGACCGTCAAAATTATACCCCGCTGCCAATTCCTCACCTCGCTGCATCAATGCATCACATTGCTCAGTGGTATGAAATTTTTCGAGAATAAGGTAACCATCTTTGTTGAACTTTTCCAATAGCGTCATATAGTTGTATTTAATCCTTTCAAAGATAACTGAATTAAAAATTGGAAAATGACCTAGACGCTCTAAATAATTCTAGCTTTTGTTTCGATTGAAATGTTAAAAACAGGAATATTGAAACGATTACAAAATAGATTACTTCCCGATACAAAACTTTAAAACCCTTACTAGTAAAGGTTTTCAGGGGCGGGGTACAAATGAGGTACAGGAATAAAATATAAGCTTTTTATTCTCCAACAACTAATACTTGAAAAGTTCCCTCTTTCATTTTGGGCCTTCCTTTTTCATTAAGTTCCTTTGGATCAAATTCAGCAGTTGGCAAAAAAAGTTGATGTGTATTTTGATCAATGGTTATTGTTCTTGCACCTTTCTTAGTTTTAATTTCTGGCTGTAATCTGTAATGGTCTGAGTCTTCTTGTTGAATGACTGAAATAGAACCTTCTCCATTAGCAGTGTAGATTGTTTTAGTTGTTTCATCAAACACAACGCCATCACAACCATGTCCAATTTTTATTTTATCAATTATC
>CANFUJ010000206.1 GCA_947450165.1 Chitinophagaceae bacterium | reverse complement strand
GTTTCTGGATAAGCGCCCGTTTCTTTTATACTCATTGTACTGTCACCACACATCCAAATGGTGATTTTTTTTTCGGGAGGCAACATCATAGACATAATTGATATAATGGTGATGATAAAAATTATTTTTTTCATTTTTTTTCTGTTTTATTTTAAGTACTTCGTAATGTGATTATTTCAACAATTGATTCAGGTACACTTCAACGTTAGTATACTGTTTAGACAGTTGAAACAAAGCAGCATCATTGTTTAATGGATTCAATCCTTTTGATTTTTCCCATTCATCAGACATTCCATCCAAATCAGCATCTTCGATAGATTTGCAGAAATTTAAAAAAGGCCAAGCATTTTCAGTTTGTTCAAATGCAGTACCGTGAGGGTATCCGCCTTGCACATCAATGATTCTGCCTGTTCTGTTTTTTACATCATTCAAAATTCTTTTATCCAAAGTATCTCTTGCAGGGAATGTACAACCAACATTAGACAATATTGCTTCGAATGCTTTTTCTGCAGTTTGTAATTTTATTGGCATAAAAGCAAAAGGAATTTTCATACAAACATTATCAACACTATCATCTGGTAATGGATCACTGAGATGAATCCCAAGTGAATTATTCTTACTCAACGATTGATTCCCTTCCATTATATTTCCATTCACGTACCATTTTCCAAATGGTATATCTTTTCGACGAAAAGGATTAGCCAAATTATTGAGTGCAGATTCTTTTGTTGATGGACCAGGTTTATAATAGTTGTTGATAATATTGTAATGCCCACCCTCACCAGCATATACATTATTTCCTCCCCAATTATAAATAACATTGTTGCTAAAATCGCAGTTCTCTTCTTTGGCATGCCTTATGCCATTAAATCGTGGTGTTCGGCTTTTACAATGTGCAAATAAATTATGATGAAAACTGGCATGTTGTCCTCCCCATATACCACCAAATCCATGTTGTTCATAATCGGAGTCGCCTGCTTCAAAATGATAAGAATAATTAAGCGGCTCTGAAATTAAATTCCATTGAACACTTGTACTATCACCAGCATAAATACTAAACGCTTCATCAGTGCTCCAGCTGAAACTGCAATGATCAATAATGATATTTTTTCTTCTCGTTCCTCCAAATGCGTCATCACTACCACTGCCATCAACTTTTCCACCATTCTGAAATTTATCACCAAGTCTGAATCTGAGAAAACGTACAATGATGTTGTCTCCTCCAATAGCAACCGACTTATCCGCAAAACAGATTCCATCTCCAGGTGCAGAATGGCCCGCAATTGTAGCATTACTTTTAATGACAATTTTTTTTTGAAGATGTATCGTTCCTGCTACTGAAAAAACAATGATTCTAGGAAAGTTAGATTCTGCAGCTTCACGAAAACTACCTGGCCCTTCATCGTCTAAATTATCAACAATCATAACCTTTCCACTACGCCCACCTGTAGTATATTTTCCAAATCCCTCAGCACCAGGAAATGCAATTGCCATTTCTTGATTTGATTTATCGTGCGCATTATTTCTTGTAACGACAGCACATGAAAAAAAACCAATGCAAGCTATAGACAGGCACAAAAATTTAAGCGAATTAAAAAACTGACTATAAAAAAAAATGGCCTCATGCATAGTTTGAAAATTTTACAACACAGAAATTACCAAATATTTGTTGGGCAACTTTCAGGTTTTTTACCAATTGAAATACCAACAACTATTTCATGAGTATTGCCTACATAAGTTTTCAATCTTGCATTAACAGTAGAATTGTATGCGTAACTCACATTGATTGTTTTTGCTACATTTATTCCCGACATTATAGCTAAGCCACTTAAATTATCTTTCAATCTATAACCAGCTCCTATCCATGCCAAATTTTTGTAGTTCATTTTTGCATTCAAATGAACAAACATGGGTAGAGGGTTGATGAATTGTAGTGACGCAGAAGGAACTACAAAAAAGTCTTCATTTAAATAAATCTTATATCCTGTTTGAACAAAAACATGAGGTTTGAAGAAGTCTCCATAAATATCATTTTTCACAAAATTCACTTTTCCTGGTACGATGTTTAATGCAGAGGCACCAATAAAAAAGTTAGTATTGTAAAGCACTAAACCTGCACTAATTTCGGGAATAACTTTTCTTAAATCTCCACTGTTGTATCCTATCGCCGGATCGTTGGGATCTAAACTTCCCCAAACTATTTTTGTTCTATCCAAATTAACATTAGAAAATCCACCTGTAATACCCGCTGCAACTATGAATTGAGATGATATCGGTTTATGATATGCGTATGTAAAACCAAATGTTGTACGACTGATATAACCCGTTTTGTCTGTTATAAAAGTAATCCCACCACCGTGATGCGCAGCAACATTACCAAAATCATTATTGTTTACATAAGGATTTTCTTCAGCAGTTTGCATTGTGGTTACGGTAGAAGGAACTTGTTCTTTGCTAAATGGTTTATTGATGGTTAAGTAGCTTGTAACAGGTGCGCCTTCTAAATCTGCCCATTGATTTCTATAACTAAACTTAATATCCGTATAATTTTCAATGCCTGCAAAAGCAGGATTGATGATATAGTTATTGAGAATATATTGGGTATAATAAGGTTTTTGTTGAGCGATTGTCAAATTTGCAACAACCATACAATTCAAAATTAATAACAACTTTTTCATCGTTTCATTTTTTATTTTCTTCAATACCAGATAACCGTTAATTATTTGATTATCTAATTATCGTTACGTATCCTTTCTTTGTTTTACGTGATCCACCAAGATCTACAATATAATAATAAGTTCCTGAAGGCAATGGTTTTCCTTGGATAGTTCCATTCCAAGGATTTGTATAATCTTTGGTATCATACATTACTTGTCCGTATCTATTAAACACCTGAATGTGATAATTTGGATACAACGACAAGTTTTCTATTTTCCAAACATCATTTATACCATCTCCATTAGGCGTAAATGTATTAGGCACTACGAAATCTCGAACTACTTTGATAGACAAATCATCTTCAGCCTTACAGCCATCTGCGGAAATTACTTTTACGATATAAGTTATATCATTTGTAGGAGCACAAACAGGAGCAGCAATATTGACGCTGCTTAGATATGTTCCCGGGCTCCAAAGATAGCTCAAGGCATTACCGGTAGCTGTTTGTGGCGTCAAAGTAACTTGATCTCCTTCTAATATATTTCTATCTGGACCTAAATCAAAAATTGGCGTTGGATTAATGGTGATGGTTTGTGTTGCAGAATCACGACAACCATTAGACGCTACAAAAAGATATGAAATGGTGTGATTACCAGTTCCAGCATTTGCTGGAATTAATACAGGACTTGCTGTAATTCCATCGCCAGAATAAGTGCCTACACCAGTGTTATTAAACACATCAAATGCAGATGTTAATGTAACTGAAGGTATTTCCTGACAAACTGGACTGATTGGATCAAACTGCACATCAGGTGCTGCATAAACCGTAATGTCTTGATAATATTCTCCAACACATCCATTACCACTGTATGCTTTAATCAACACTTTGTAAGTTACAGTTGCAGGCGAGCCAAATACAGGATAATTATGCGTATATACTTCTCCGGTAGTAGGCGTATTGTCTGTCAAAACCAACCCTGGATTACCATTAAAATCCCAGTAAATTTCTACTAAATTTATGGTGCCATAACCATTTACAACACTCGTATTAGATATATTCAATGCGGTATTGCTACAAACATTTCCTACGTTATTAATTGTGTAAGATGCTGTTGGTGCATTGTAAACCACGATACTTCTTGTAGAATCTTTGATACAGCCCAATGCCGAAGT
>CANFUJ010000205.1 GCA_947450165.1 Chitinophagaceae bacterium | reverse complement strand
GGCATTATCTGGTGGGACTGCACAAAATGTAGACAATCGTTTCAACAATAATTTCATGTATGGCTCTTTTAAAGGGAAACGTAAATTATCCGCTTTTGTACTTAATGGCAATACCGGACAAGATGGTTTAAGCTGGCAAGAGCAACAACGTTATGGGGGCAATGATGATGGTAGTTTTGAAATGTATGATGAAGATGGCATTTATTCATTTTCATTTTCTACTAGCAGCGGTAGTGACGATGAAATTAATATCAATACACAAAATGGTTTTTTAAGAAATGTAAATTCAGGTTTGCAATACAGCAACAAATGGAACAACAAACACAATTTAAATTTCTCTCCAAAATACAATCAACAAGATTATACCAATCTTTCTTCTTCAAAAAACATTAATCAATTGGGTGATTCTATTTTAAATGAACAATCTAATGTAAACACCAAAATCAATAGATATAATTTTAAAAACACCTTTATTTACGATGCCAATATCGATTCGGCAAATAGCATCAAACTAACGGTAAGAGGCAATTATTATCATACAAAAAGTGAGGTAAATACAACGGCAGAAACGGTAGGTAAATATGGTACATTAAAAAACAACAGCATCAGAAATTCAACAAACGAAACAGATAAAAATTCAGTTTCTTCAACCATAGTATTCAAACATAAATTTAGAAAGCCACAACGTACATTGTCAATCAATGCAGATTGGAATCACCTTCAATCTAATGGCGACAACTATTTAAGTTCTGAAAACAATTCTTACGAATTTGGTGACACATTAAATATTGAAGTAGATCAATATACATCAAATAAAAAATCAACCGATAAATTATCAACTAAAATCAATTACACTGAGCCATTATCAAAGAAATGGGCAATGGAGTTGGCTTATGAATTATCAAATAATACTGCTGTAAACAATCAAAATACATATACAGAATCTTTGGGCGGAATTGGTTATGATTCGCCTGTTGACTCATTAACAAATGATTTCAAACAAAATATCATAATACAAACACCGGCGGCGAAATTCAATTACAATTTCAAAAAAATTAAATTCAATTTTGGCGCGGGATTTGGCATCACCGATTTTAATTTATTGGATAGAACATCGAATAAAACGTACAAAAGAAATTTCATCAATCCGTTTCCAAATGCCAATTTCGTTTATACCTATAAAGGAAATCATGCCTTAAGAATTAAATATCGTGGCTACATGACACAACCTACGATTAATCAATTACAACCGATTGCTAACAATACCAATTTGTTTAATCAATTTGAAGGGGAACCAAATTTGAAACCAACTTTCACAAACAATATTTCGGTTACGCATAATGGATATAATTTCCTTAAAGAATTATGGAATTATCAAAATCTTAGTTTTTCTCAAAGTTCAAATGCCATTACTTATAAAAAAAATATTGATGCGAACTCAGGTAAAACGGTTTCAAAACCAATCAATACAAACGGAAATATATCGGCTAATTTATGGGCAGGTTTTGGTTATAAAATCAAGAAAGTAAATTTATATGTTCAAGGTAGCGCCAATGTTAGCTACTCTAAATTTTCTGATGTCATCAATAATTTAATCAGTAAATCAAATACCACTTCGGGTGGATTATCTGTAGAAACAAACAAATCAAAAGCAGATAAATACGAATTTAGTTTGCAAAATGAGTTTAACATCAATTATAACACCAACGGACAAACGAAATTGAAAAACACGTTTAAAACCAATACACTAACCTTTAATGCGAAAGTTTATTATAAAAAAGTATGGTCTATTTCTTCTGAATATGAATTCTTTGCGCGTCAAAAATTAGCACAGCAATCTGATAATTTAAACGTTCATATTTTAAATGCACAATTACAACGCACATTTAAAAAGAATGAATACACCGTTTATTTTAAAGTAAGAGATCTTTTAAATCAAAATCAAGGTGTAGATAGAAACTACTATGGAAACACTTTTTCTGAAGAAAGAAACCAACGTTTACAACGTTATTTCATGATTGGATTTACTTGGGATTTTAAAAACAAAGCAACAAAGAAATAAGCAATTCAAAAGGTTATTTAAACACGATTTAGGTTATATAAACATTAAAGCAACATGAAAAAAATTATCATACTTTTTATATTCATTTTCATTGGAACAAAAGCCATTCAAGCTCAATATGTAGAATCGGGTGAAATTATTTTTGAAGTAAAAACAAATTTGAAAAAATCAATGGGCAACTCAGGTTGGGCGGAAATGATGAAAGACAAGATGCCCAATTTCAAAACTTCATTTTACAA
Source organism: Chitinophagaceae bacterium (assembly GCA_947450165.1). Lineage (GTDB taxonomy): Bacteria > Bacteroidota > Bacteroidia > Chitinophagales > Chitinophagaceae > Ferruginibacter. The sequence continues at coordinate 1,588 of CANFUJ010000205.1, read as the reverse complement.
ATATTCTTTTTCAGACAATAAAAGTTTATACCGATTTGACCATTGGGAAAACAAAGATTTCTCAAGTGATATGATGAACAAAAGTGACGAACAATCACTTTGGTTTAGCGATTTAAACGCCAACAAATTGAGTATGATAAAAGAAGTGTTTGGAACACCTTTTAACATACAAGATTCGATTACAAAAATAGATTGGAAATTATCCAACGAAAACAGAATCATCGCGGGTTATAATTGCAGAAAAGCAACTGGTAAAATCATGGACAGTGTTTATGTTTTTGTATTTTACACAGAAGACATCAATATTTCTGGCGGCCCTTGTAGCATCAATGGATTGCCAGGTATGATTTTAGGCATGACAATTCCAAGAATGTACACTTCATGGATTGCTACTTCAATTGGCCCTTTAACCAATGCAAGTGAAATCAAATCACCTGTTCTTACCAAAAATGTATTTACCAAAAAAACAATCGGAGCAACGGTTTACGACAAAATAAAAGATTGGAGCGATGGCGACGATCCCGATTCAAGAAAATGGTTAGAAATGATGATTTGGGGAGTAATCTTGTAAACTCAGATCTTTCAGATATTTTAAAAGCCCATAGTTTTAAAACTCTGGGCTTTTATTTTTTGACTATGTGAAATGTATTCTATTTTTGTTCAGAAGAACTCACTATATGTAAATTTCAAGGATTTGTTTGAGACGTAGTGGTTAAGCCAGCAATTCAAATCCATCATTAATCATGGCATTTTTCTTTATGACTACTATGCCATCTTTTACCGAAAATAGAGGGTGATCCATATTTTGTAAATGTGCGCCACCATTTATTTTCACATGATTTCCAATACGACAATCTTTATCAACAATAACATTGTTTAATTCGCAAAAATCGCCAATGCCTAATTTTGGTATATTATGTGCATCGTTGTCGTTTATTTGATTAATGGTTTCATAGAAATCATTTCCCATGATGTAACAGCTGGTAATTTTGCTTCCTTTACCTATTCGACTTCTAATACCTACAACAGAATTGCTTATGGTTTCGGCATGAATAATAGCCCCTTCTGCAATTAAAGATTGTATAATTTTTGTACCGCTTATTTTCGCAGGCGGCAACATTCTTGCTCTTGAAAATACCATGTTTTCATTGTCAAACAAATTGAATGGTGGCAAATCAAGCGTCAAAGAAAGGTTTGCTTCAAAAAAAGAATGAATATTACCAATGTCTGTCCAGTATCCATCATATTGATAGCTGGTGACTTTAAAATGATTTATAGAATCCGGAATGATTTCTTTACCGAAATCTTTGGCATCTTTTTTTTCTGTCTCAAGTAAATCGAACAAAACTTTTCTGTTGAAAATATAAATCCCCATTGAAGCCAAATAATTTCGCCCTTGCGATTGCATGACTTCTCCTGTGTCGCTAATCCAATCAGGTAGCATTGCTTTACTTGGCTTTTCTATAAATGAGGTTATATAATTTTGTTCGTTTGATTTTAGAATACCAAATTCAGGAGCATCTCTTTCGTTTACAGGTATTGTGGCAATTGAAATATCGGAGCCCGATTTTTTATGATTATCAATCAT
>CANFUJ010000204.1 GCA_947450165.1 Chitinophagaceae bacterium | reverse complement strand
TCAGAAATGTTTTTTGCCAATAAATTAATGAATTTCTGCGCTACCTCTTTACTGTTGTGTAATAAATCTTCAAATTCTTTTTTTGGAATAATGGCAACTTCGCAATCATCAATGGCTTCTGCAGTTTCTTTATAAATGCCGCCTTGTAAAAGGGCAATATGTCCTAAAAAATCACCTTGAGAATATAAATCTGTAACCAATTCTTTTCCGTCGTCGTTCGATTTAAAAGTTTTTATTTTTCCGCTCAATACATAATATAATTGCGTAGGATGGTTTCCTTCTTTATAAATCAATTGCTTCTTTTTGTATAGGTTGGTGCTTCTGTTTTCAACCATAGATTTTAATAAATCACCACCAGAAGTTTCGTAAATCAATTGTTGAATACCATCCATATCTTTTGAGTATTCTTTTTTAAGAATTTCTACTTTTTTCAAACGACTATCAACCGCATTTAAAAGTTCTGTTCCTTCAAATGGTTTTGTGATATAATCATCAGCACCAATTTCCATTGCCTTTCTTAAATCTTGTCTCTCAGATTTTGCAGTTAAAAATATAAATGGGGTGTTTTTTATCGTGTCATGTTTTTGAATAGCGTGCAAAACACCATAACCGTCTAACACAGGCATCATAATGTCGCAAATGATTAAATCTGGTTTTAAATCAATTGCTTTTTCAACGCCCACTTTACCATTCTCTGCAGTGTGTACATTATACATGGCTAATTCCAATATTTCAGCGGTGTTTTCTCTGATTTCATCATTGTCTTCAATTAATAAGATTGTCTTCATGTTCTTTTAATTTTAAATGGTTAAAAATGATTTGTATCGATGTGCCTTGTTCTAGATTACTTTTAAATGTGAGTTTACCGCCCAATGTTTCTACATATTTTGAAACGATATGTAGTCCCAATCCTGTGCCTTGAATATTGGTAACATTACTTCCTCTAAAAAATCTTTCCATTAAATGAGCTTGATCTTCTTCCGAAATACCAATGCCATAATCCCTTACCTCAATGGTAAAATAATTAGAATCATTTACTGTTTTAATGTCTATTTTACCTTCTTCTGCAGAAAATTTAATGGCATTAGAAATCAAATTGAGCATGATATTTTTCAATAAATTTTGATCTGTAATTACTTGCTCATTTCCTTCATGTGTTAGATTTAAGTATTGTCCTTTTTTTAGGGTATGTTTAATTTCTTTTAATAAACTGGTTAAAAAATCATTGATTGAACATTCCGTCAAATGCATAACAATTTTCCCTTCTTCAATTTTTCCAACACTTAAAAATTCATTTAAAATATTGGTGAGGTTATTCACTGCTGATACAATTCTGTTTAAATGTTTTTCTCTTTTGGTTTGGTCTTCTTTTTCTGCATATTTTTCTATTAAATAAGCAGAAGACAAAATGGTACTCAACGGTGTTCTGAATTCATGTGAGGCCATAGAGACAAATCTGCTTTTCAACTCACCTAATTTCCGCTCTTTAGTTAATGCTTCTAATAAGTTGTTTTGCGCTTCTTTTCTAATGGTTAAATCCATGGCTACTCCCATGAAACCTGTCAATTGCTTTTTTTTGTTGAAAATTGGAGTGATGCTTAATGCAACAGGAAATTCATGGCCATTTTTGTGTACAAAAAAGCATTCTAAATCAACGATTTCATTGCGTAAAGATTTTTCTTTTAATACTTCAAAATCATTATTGAAAAACAAATTGTGTTTATTCTCAAATTCTTCTTTACACAACTGGAATTCTTTTTTTCTGATAAAAAGTAAAGGATCTTTTTTTGAAATTACTTCACTTTCGCTATAGCCTGTAAGTTTAACCGTTTCTGGATTGAAAAATTTAAACAAACCATTTTCATACATGGAAAACATCATTACTTTGGCATTGTCTAAAATGGCTTTTTGATTATCGTAAGCATCTTCAAGCTTTTCATTTAATAATTCTAAAACTTGTAAGGTTCTTGATAATTCTTTGTTTTTATTTTCAACCGCAAACTCAAGATTTTCTTTAATGTGTTCAAGATTTCCTATATTAACCTCTTTGTTACTAACATTTGTTATGCAAGCAACGATATATTTTTCAGCTCCATAATGATGCGCATCCAAACTAATTTCAACTGGAAATTCGCTTCCATCTTTCTTTTTTCCAAAAAGGGTTTTTCCTAACCCCATTGGCCTACTAACAGGATTTTTATAAAAAGCATCTCTATTGGCAACATGATCATGGTGATATCTGCTTGGTATTATAAATTCAATAGTTTTGTTTTTAATTTCATCTGCCTCATAGCCAAACATGCTTAAAAAAAAGTTGTTCCCATTAATAATCATTCCTTTTTGGTCAACAATCACAATTCCAATTGAAGCATTATAAAATAATTGCTCATATTGATTATTGGGATTTATTTCAAAAGTTGACAGAATGGACATTATAAATAAATGGTATAAAAAATTATAAAAAAAGATGACTGATTTTTTATGAAATTAAATGTACTACTATATTTCAGTTTAATTGTTTTTGTATATACATGACATTTATCATCTCTCATAGTGATAAAAAGCGTACAAAAACTGATGATAAAACACATAAGTGAGATGTTCTGAAACATAGATGCGTTGTGTATTTGAAAAAATTGAGGATAAAAATTTGTTTTTTAACGTAGAAAAAAATGTTTTTTTCACAAAATGTTGCTCGACCACCATTTAAATGGTGAATTGATTCAATTTCTTTTCATTTAAATAACGAAGACAAAAATCTACTTTCATTAAAAAACTCCCCCAATTAGATGAATGTGGTGTTGAATGTTTGATGTTATCTCTTGCCACTAAATGTTATCATATATTAAGAAATTAATTTCTAATTCTATCTTCTATGATATTTCCTTCGCAGTGAAATTGTTTTACTAATTTTGGCGCATGAAAAAAATATTGATTACGGGAGTGTCCGGTTTTTTGGGAAGTCATATGGCTATTGAAGGATTGAAACGCGGCTATAAAGTTGTGGGCACCATCAGAAATAAGGAAAAAGAAGCAGAAGTTATTGCTACTTTAAAATTTCATGTATCTGAAGATCAATTAAATAATTTACAATTCTCTTACTGTGATTTAACAAAATCTGAAGGATGGTCTGAAGCTATGGCAGGCTGCGAGGCCATTATTCATGTGGCATCTCCATTTAATTTAGAATTGCCAAAGCACGAGGATGAATTAATTATTCCTGCCAGAAATGGTGTCAAGCATGTTTTTGATGCAGCTTTACAAAACAACATACATAGAATCATACAAACCTCTTCATCTGTAGCCATTGTTTATGGGCAAGAAAATGGTAAAACAAATTTTGATGAAACGAATTGGACAGATTTAAATGGTCCGATGGTAACGCCTTACACAAAAAGTAAAACATTGGCTGAAAAGTTAGTATGGGATTACGCGCAAAAAAATGCGCAGTTAAAAGTAACCACCATCAATCCTGGATTTATACTAGGTCCGGTGCTTGGAAAAGACCCTGGCACGAGTGCTGCCGTTATTTTAAAAATGATGAAAGGTGAATATCCTGGTGTGCCTCAATTGGGTTTTCCAACAGTAGATGTTAGGGATGTGGTAGATTTACATTTTAAAGCACTTGAATCTGAAAAGGCTTTTGGTCAACGTTATGCGGCTGTTTCCGAATCGATTTGGTTTAAAGAAATTGCCCAATTTGTTTTAGAAGCTCAACCTTCTTATAATAAAAAAGTAAAAGCAAAGGAATTGCCCAATTGGTTTATAAAGATTTTCGCTTTGTTTGAAAAATCAACAAGAATGATTATTCCAGAACTTGGCTTTAAAGCAAATATTTCAAATGAAAAGGCAAAACAACAACTAGCATTTTCTCCGCGCAGCGCAAAAGAAGCCGTAATGGCAAC
>CANFUJ010000203.1 GCA_947450165.1 Chitinophagaceae bacterium | reverse complement strand
TTGCACCAAGAGTAGGTACAAAAGTTTTGGTAAAAGTTGAAAACGTAATTGATGCCTCATTGAATTTTGAAAAAGAAGCAATCACTACATTGGCAAATGCTTGGGAAGATTTGAGTTTTGATTTCTCTTCAATCAATCGTGCAAATCAATATCAAAAAATTGTATTCATTTTTGATAATGGAACAATGGGAGATGGCTCAGCGAATTTTACTTATTTATTTGATGATGTAAGATTAACGATTGGCGGAGGTTCTACAACAACATTAACCCAAATGAATTTACCTGTAACTTTTGAAGATGCTTCAGTGGATTATGGTGTAATTGGATTTGGTGGTGCAGAACAATCATCAATTGTTGTTGATCCAACATTGGCAACCAATACAGTAGCTAAGGTAATTAAATCAGCAACTGCAGACGCTACAGCTGGAACTACGGTAACTGCTCCTGCTCAACTTGGATTTGCAACACGCATTCCATTTACCAATACCAAAACAAAAATGACAGTTAGGGTTTGGGCACCACAAGCAGGCATTACCGTTAGATTAAAAGTAGAAGATCATTTAAATGCAACGCATGCTGTTGAAACAGATGCAGTGGTTACTACTGCAGCAGGTTGGCAAACATTGGTATTCGATTTTGCTAATGAAGCAACTGGTACGCCAGCATTGAATTTGAATTACAATTATGATAAAGCAACCATCTTCTTTAATTATGGTGTTGCAGGTTCTGTATCTGGAGAAAAAACATATTATTTCGATGATATGTTGTTCTCAAATGAAACTTCAAATATTGATACTGATGCCATTTTATCTCAGATAGTATTATATCCAAACCCAACAATTGATCATGTAAACATCAACAATACATACAATTTGCCTTTAAACATTTGTTTGTATGATGCACTTGGTAGAAGCATTAGAAAGGTAATCAGCACAAACAGTGTTGTACAAATTGATTTAATGGCTTACCCAGCTGGGGTTTATTATTTGATGATTGAAAACAAACTCAATAATAAAAAAATTACCAGAAAAATTGTAAAACAATAAGTATTCATAAAATAAAATTCAATGGTTGTTTGGTCTTTCCATTTGATTAAGCAACCATTGATTTTTTTAAAATAATAAAAATGAATTTTCCCAAATTGCTATTAAATATTGCGGTGGTATCTAGCAGTATTTGTATTTCTAACGGTATAGCAACCGCACAGAAAATAACACCTACAGAGCAAAAAATCAATGTGCTTTTAAAGCAAATGACCTTAGAAGAAAAGGTGGGTCAAATGGCTCAAGTTACATTAGATGTATTGGGTGTTGATGGTGCTACAACATTTAAATTAGACGACAAGAAAGTTGCTGACGCTGTATTGAAATATAAGTTAGGGTCTGTATTAAATACGTCTAACAATAAAGCGATGAGCACTGCAGCTTGGAATGATGTAGTTAGTCAATTACAAAAATCAGCCACATCAAGCCGAATGAAAATTCCTTTAATTTATGGTTTTGATGCGATACACGGTGCTGCTTATGTAGCAGACGCAACATTGTTTCCACAGCCAATTGCACAAGCTGCAACATGGAATAGGAGCTTGGTTCGTAAAGCAGCAGAAGTAACTGCTTATGAATCTAAAGCGACAGGGGTTGCCTGGAATTTTTCACCGGTTTTAGATTTAGGGGTTAATCCATGTTGGCCAAGAATATGGGAAACATTTGGAGAAGATCCATTTTTGGTTTCACAAATGGGTGTTCAAACCATAGAAGGTTATCAAAATCCGATAGGTGGTAAAACTCAAATACTAGCTTGTTTAAAACATTATATGGGTTACGCTGACCCAAAAACAGGAAAAGATAGAACCAACGCTTGGTTGCCTGAGCATTATTTAAGAGAATATCACATGCCATCTTTCAGAGCTGGTGTAAAAGCTGGAGCAAGAACAGTAATGGTTAACTCCGCATTGATAAACGGAATTCCTACCCATATCAATAAATATCTATTAACAGATGTGTTGAAAAAAGAACTCGGATTTACGGGCTTTGTAGTTACAGATTGGCAGGATATTGAAAATGTTTTTAAAAGAGATAAAATCGTTGGTTCAAACAAAGAAGCGTTGATGCTTGCAATAAATGCCGGTATAGATATGGCGATGATCCCTTACGATTACAAAACATTTTTCAATGACTTGATTTCTTTAGTAAAAGAAAATAAAGTGCCCATTTCAAGAATTGATGATGCAGTATCAAGAATTTTAAGGGTGAAATATGAATTGAATTTATTTGAAGTGCCATTTAGCAACAATAGTGAGTATCCAAATTTTGCTTCATCAATATCTGAAAAAGCAGGTTACGATGCAGCAGCAGAATCGATTACTCTTTTGAAGAATAAAAATAATGTTTTGCCCATTTCATCAACAGCTAAAGTGTTGGTTACAGGCCCCAATTCAAATTCGATGCGTACTTTAAATGGGGGCTGGTCTTATTCTTGGCAAGGTGAAAAAACAGAAATGTTTGCTTCAAAATACAATACTATTTATGAAGCATTTCAACAAAAAATGGGAAGTGAGCAAGTGCGATTTTCACAAGGAGTAGCCTATAAAATGGAAGGAAAATATTTTGAAGATTCGGTGGTTGATTTTAATGATGTAAAAGCCCAAGCAGCAAATGTTGATTATATTATCTTATGCTTAGGTGAAAATAGTTACACCGAAAAACCAGGTGATTTAAACGATTTGAATTTAAGTGATAATCAAATTGAATTGGCTAAAGTAGCCATCAGTACTGGGAAACCTGTGATTCTTGTTTTAAATGAAGGAAGACCAAGAAATATTTCAAGATTAGAACCTTTGGTGTCTTCAATCATTGATATTTACATTCCAGGAAACTATGGTGGAGACGCTCTTGCGGATATTGTTATTGGTAAAATAAATCCAAGTGGTAAATTGCCGATTACGTATCCCCGTTATGTAAATGCATTAACCAATTACATTCACAAACCATCGGATGAGCAATCAAATCCTCAAGGTGCTTATGATTATTCAGCAGATTACAATCCTCAATATGATTTTGGTTTTGGTCTTTCATACACGACTTTTCAATACAGCGATTTAACATTAGATAAATCAAGTTATGCAGCAACTGATGAAATTGTTGTTTCATTTAAAGTGAAAAATACGGGAACGCGTTTGGGTAAAGAAGCATTTCAAATTTATGTTAGTGATCTAGTGGCTTCTTTAACGCCAGATGTAAAAAGATTAAGAGAATTTGATAAAGTTGAATTGAATGCAGGGGAAGAGAAATTAGTTCGCATGACAATTCCTGTGAAGGATTTGGGATTCATCAACACAAACAATAAACTAACCATTGAAAAAGGCACTTTCGTTATTAAGGTTTCAAATCTTACTAAAGAAATCAACATCACAAATAATAAAACCTGGTAAAAATATTTATAATGCAAATTTTTAGAAGAAAAGGAATTCAATTAATCATAAGTGCTTGCTTATGTTTGATGATGTCAGTTGGAATAAAAGCCCAGTACACATTTCAAAAGCTTGTTTGGAGTGACGAATTTAATTCAAAAAAGAAATCGGTAGACGCTACCAAATGGTCATTTGATAAAGGAAATGGCTGTCCGGAATTATGCGGATGGGGCAACAATGAAGCTGAATATTACACCGTAAACAGATTAGAGAATGCTCGGGTAGAAAAGGGCAATTTAGTTATTGAGGCAAGAAAGGAAGAGTATAACGATGCTAAATATACGTCGGCACGTTTAGTAACAAAAGGGAAAAAGGATTGGAAATATGGCCGTTTCGAAATGAGAGCGAAAATCCCTGCTGGTCGTGGAATGTGGCCTGCAATATGGATGCTTCCAACAAAAATGGCTTATGGCATTTGGCCGCATAGTGGAGAAATAGATATTATGGAAAATGTAGGTTATTGGCC
>CANFUJ010000202.1 GCA_947450165.1 Chitinophagaceae bacterium | reverse complement strand
TTTCGATTAATAGCGTTAAAAAGATAATTGCATTAAATCCAAATTCATTTTCGGTAGTGAAAACTGATGGTGTAGCTGAGATAATTGATCTGAATCTTAGTATTCCTGCTGGAAAAATAGCAGTACAATTTGTAAATAAAATTATTGGTGATGTGCCTTTGAGCGAAGCGGATATAGTAGTAAGTGGAGGACGTGGCTTAAAAGGGCCTGAAAATTGGGGCATTGTAACCGATTTGGCAAAATTACTTGGTGCAGCTACAGCTTGTAGCCGTCCGGTTTCTGATATTCACTGGCGACCACATCATGAGCACGTTGGACAAACAGGTCTTGCCATTGCCCCAAATTTATACATTGCCATTGGAATTTCAGGTGCCATTCAGCATTTGGCTGGTGTAAACAGAAGTAAAACAATCGTAGTGATCAATAAAGATCCAGAAGCGCCATTTTTTAAAGCTGCCGATTACGGAATAGTTGGCGATGCCTTTGAAGTAGTGCCTAAAATGATAGATGCAATAAAAAAATTAAAAGAATCAGTATAAATAATTGATTTTTATCTTATTTTACAATCGTTCAATGTTTATTGAATGACTGTATGTTTTTTATTGGTAATAAAATTCCTTTCGCGTAATGAAAAAGATAGAACTTGAAATAGTGGCTTTGTCACACAGCATCACCCAAACACATTCTTATGCAGTGGTATTGGGAGAAATAAATGGGTTAAGAAGATTGCCGATTGTAATTGGTGGATTTGAAGCACAAGCCATCGCCGTTGCTTTGGAAAGGATGAGTCCAAGTCGTCCTTTGACACATGATTTGATGAAAAATTTTATGATTGCAGCTAACGTTGACTTACACGAAATTATTATCAATGATTTACAAGAAGGGATATTTTATGCAAAGCTGGTTTGCAGTTCAGCAAATGATACCATTGAAATTGATTCTCGTACTTCAGATGCTTTAGCGATGGCCGTTAGGTTCGGTTGTCCAATTTATACTTATGAAGACATTTTAGTTCAAGCAGGTGTTATGATGGATGATGATACAAAAAAATTAGAGCCATCAAGCACGTTTAAAGGCAAAACCTCAGTAACATCTGAAACAGGTGGAACAGATGATTTAAAAGCAAAGTCCGTAAAAGAACTTAATGAGTTATTGAATGCAGTACTTGAACAAGAAGATTATATCAAAGCGATTTCTATCCGAGATGAGTTAAAAAGAAGGGATTGATAAATTGAAAATTCAAAAGTAAAAATTCAAAAAATATAATTAACTGTTTTGAATTTTTACTTTTTACTTTTGACTTTTTGCTTTCCATCATCCCACACGTTACCATTCCAACAGTTTTAAAAATTGTAATTCATGGTTGCTTTTCCCAATGCAAAAATAAATTTGGGTTTACACATTTTAGGTAAACGTTCTGATGGCTTTCACAATTTAGCAACTGTATTTGTTCCAATCAAATTACAAGATGTTATTGAAGTTGTAGAATCCAATAACGAAAATCAAGTCATCGAATATAGTCAAACAGGCACTGAGATTTCTGGTGATCTGAAAGATAATCTTTGCATTAAGGCCTACCATTTGCTTAAACAAGAATTTCCAAATTTGCCTGCGATAAAAATGCATTTGCATAAAAAAATCCCAATGGGTGCTGGTTTGGGCGGAGGGTCTGCTGATGGTGCATTCATGCTGAATTTGCTCAATAAAAAATTCAACTTAAATGTTGAACTTGAATCATTGGCAAATTTGTCTTTAAAACTAGGAAGCGACTGTCCATTTTTTATTTACAATAAACCAGCATATGCCACAGGCCGGGGAGAAATCTTAACTCAAATAAATCTAGACCTTTCTAAGTATAGTATTCTAATTGTAAATCCAGGCATTCATATCAATACCGGTTGGGCTTTTAAATCACTTGAGCTTTCTCAAAACCACAATGATTTATTGGAAGTTATAAATGCACCAATTCAAACTTGGAAATCAAATTTGAAAAATGATTTTGAAGTGCCCATATTTACTGTATATCCGGAGATTGCTCAATTGAAGCAAAAGCTTTATGATTTAGGGGCATTATACGCCGCAATGAGTGGAAGCGGAAGTACCATATTTGGTATATTTGAAAATAAATTAAAGGAAGAAATTAAATTTCCCACCTCTTACTATGTAAAATGGGTTTAAACTTTTACATTTGCCTATCAATTCGAAAATCACGATAACATTCCTTTCCTCTAATCTCGATTTACTCAATCATCGAGGATAATATTTTTGCGCCCCCTTTATGGGGGCTGAATCTGCTATTTCATTTTTTTAGTTTTCATTTTTAAAATTTCCAACATGCATTCATCAGAAGTGCTTACTAGTCAATCGCAATATTTTTTAGACCTCGAAAATAAATACGGTGCACATAATTATCATCCATTACCCGTAGTATTAAAAAAAGGAAAAGGCATTCATGTTTGGGATGTTGATGACAAAAAATACATGGATTTTTTAAGTGGATATTCTGCTGTAAATCAAGGGCACTGTCATCCCAAAATAATCGAAGCGTTGGTTTCGCAGGCTTCTGTATTAACGCTTACTTCAAGGGCATTTCACAATAATTTATTGGGTGAATATGAAAAGTACATTACCCATTATTTTGGATATGATAAAGTACTCCCTATGAACACAGGTGTTGAAGGTGGCGAAACAGCAATAAAGCTTGCTAGAAGATGGGGATATACCGTAAAAGGTATTGAAACCAATCAAGCGAAAATCGTTTTTGTAGAGGGTAATTTTTGGGGTAGAACAATGGCTGCAATTTCTTCATCAACCGATTCGAGCAGTTATAAAGATTTCGGTCCCTTTATGCCGGGTTTTGAAATAATTCCATACAATGATTTAGCAGCATTGGAAGTTGCTTTACAAGATAAAAATGTGGCAGGATTTATGTTTGAACCCATTCAAGGCGAAGCGGGTGTTGTTGTTCCAGATGAAGGTTATTTATCTGGCGTTAGAAAATTATGTACCCAATATAATGTGCTGATGATTGCGGATGAAATACAGACCGGCTTGGCACGAACAGGTAAAATGTTGGCTTGTGATCACGAAAATGTGAAACCTGATATTTTGATTTTAGGTAAAGCATTGAGTGGCGGTACAATGCCCATAAGCGCGATATTGGCAAATGATGAAATTATGTTGACCATTAAGCCAGGCGAACACGGTAGTACTTATGGCGGAAACCCTTTGGCATGTAAAGTTGCCATAGCGGCACTTGAAGTATTGAAAGAAGAAAATCTTTGCGAACAAGCCGAAAAAATGGGCCAATTGTTTAGAGATGAATTGGCGAAATTGGAATCACCTTTTATCTCGTGTATACGTGGTCGTGGTTTGTTAAACGCAATTGTAATAAAACATGAAGATGCGGATGCTGCTTGGAAATTATGTTTGGAATTGAAAAACAATGGGCTTTTGGCCAAACCAACGCATGGTGATAAAATCAGATTTGCGCCACCATTAATCATTACCGAATCGGAAATAATGCAAGCTATTGAAATCATAAAAAATAGTTTGAATTGTTTGAATTAATCAAAAGAATACACAGAATTTTAAAAAGTTATAAAAACAAAAATGCAATACCCTAAACAAATAGATAAGATTTAACGGTATGCATTTTTAGGATTTCAAAGCATTAAAAACAAACCATATTTTTGCACCAAAATTTTACACATGAACTTTCAACTTTCAGAAGAGCATTTAATGATTCAGCAAGCAGCAAGAGATTTTGCAAAAAACGAATGTTTGCCTGGCGTAATCGAGCGTGATGAACATCAGAAATTTCCAAAAGAACAAATCGAAAAATTAGCTGATTTGGGCTTTATGGGCATGATGGTAAGTCCAGAATATGGAGGTAGTGGAATGGATACCATCAGTTATGTTTTGGCTATGGAAGAAAT
>CANFUJ010000201.1 GCA_947450165.1 Chitinophagaceae bacterium | reverse complement strand
CGAATCTAGTTTTGATTTGGTGGGAAATGTTTACGGGTTAAGCGATTTCTATTTACACGATATCAATTTTGAAGATGTAAGTGATTCTCCAAGTTTTGAATTTGAGTTTTCATTAGTCGATTCAAATCCTAAAAAAGCGCCTTATTATGAACGTTTATTAAAATTAAGGGGCAAACAGATTTTTAAAAAAATTGAAGAATTAAAAGAAACTGGAGCGGCTTCATTTTCATTTGAATTGTTTTTGCATTATCCTGATAAAGTTATTGAAGAAGAAAAATTGGATTTATCTAAATTAAATAATGCCGGATTTAAGATTTACGACATATCCAAATTGAAATCAAATCTACAACCAGCAAGAACTGTGGTTGATTTGCATATTGAAAAACTAACAGACAATTGGTCGCATCTTTCTAATTTAGAAATACTAGATATTCAATTGAATAATTTTGAAAAATATTTTGAATTGGCGGTTTTACACAAACAAAGTTCTTTAGTAATCATCCATGGGGTAGGCGAAGGGAAATTGAAAAATGAAATACATGAATTATTAAAACCCAGAGCTGTTGTAAAATCATTTGTAAATCAGTATCATCATTTGTATGGATATGGTGCAACTGAAATATTTTTCAATGTTTAGCTCAAATTATTTCAATCTTCTTTTCTTAATCATTCCGCCTTTCATATCTTTTACGCTGGTCATAAATACAAAAGCATTAGGATCAATTTTTTCAATTTCATGTTTTAGTTTACTCACTTCAAGTCGGGTAATAATCGTGTAAACAATTTTCATATCGTATAATTTCTCGCCACTTTTACCAAAACCGCGTTCGCCATTATAAACTGTTATGCCTCGTCCCATCTCATTTGTAATCATCATTCTAATTTTTTCTTCTTTAATGGATATGATGGTAACACCTGTATATTCTTCAATTCCTTCAATTAAAAAATCAACTGTTTTTGAAGCAGAAAGATACGTGAGCATTGCATAGAGAGCCGTTTCAATAGATATAACCCAAGCTGCAAGAGAAAATATAAGCACGTTTATTACAAGAATTACATCTCCAATAGATAAACCAGATCTTTTACTAATGGCTATAGCCAAAACTTCTGTTCCATCAATAACAGCGCCACCGCGCATGGTTAAGCCCACACCAGCGCCAAGAAAAAAGCCTCCAAAAACTGAAATCAATAATTTATCATTCGTAATATGTGGATAAGGGAAAATGGCTACACACAGGGCCAGGCCTGCAATGGCAAAACATGTTTTAATGGCAAATTCTTTATTGATGGTATTTTTACCAATTAAAATAAAAGGGATGTTTATTAAAACGATAAGTAAGGCTAGATTGATTCCAGATATTTGATTGGCTAATAACTATAAACCCATTGTGCCACCATCAATAAAATGACTCGGCATTAAAAATCCTTTTAAACCAAAGCCAGCAGAAATAATACCCAAAAAAATCATGGTAATATCAAAACAAAATGATTTTATAGCAATCGCTTTTTCATTTGCTTTTTTAATATGCAAAAATTTATTTTCTGAAAAATCAGGTTGTGATTTAGCGATTTTATTTTTAATTAAACCAATTATCTGTTTTCTAATTTGCATTGTTTAATCATTCATTTTGTTTAAAATACCCATTTCATCAATTGAATACCAATAGCGTTGTTTAAAATTAATCTAATTATTTATCGTTTTTTACTTTTCATTTTTTACTTTTTAATTATTTGAAACATTAAATTTTCTAAACGAATATTTGACATACATTTACAATACTATCAGCCGGTTATCGCTCTGTTTAATCAGAGAGGAAAGTCCGGACAGCAAAGGGCAGCATACCGGTTAATGGCCGGCTTCTTTTTGAAAAAAAGAAAAGAGAAAGTGCCACAGAAAATAACTGTCTCAATTTATTGGGATGAGGGTGAAAACGTGAGGTAAGAGCTCACGGTAAGGTATAGTAATATATTTTACGGGTAAACCTTATGCGCTGTAATGCCACGTATATCAATGTTTGAGAGCGGCTCGCTCGAATTCAGCAATGATGCATTGAAGGGTAGGCAGCAAGATTGGGTTAGTAATAACTCAGCCAGATAAATGATAACCACCATTGTTTTCAATGGCTACAGAATCCGGCTTATGGCTGATAGTATTTTAAAATAGGTTTAAATCGCTTCGCTGGTTTAATGAGGGTTTAATGGTTTAAGGTTGGAAGTGTTTTTCAATTAAGACGTTTTCTTCGGAATATTTGTTTGGTGTTTGGGGTTTGGCGTTAGAAGCATTTTCCATTTGAATATGTAAAACCTATTGGAATGTTGAGATTGTTTCAGCATTTTACAATTTCAATTATTACGACATTTTACATAGCCCACGGTTTGAACCGTGGGTGGAAGAAATCAATATTTTACATTTTCAATCCGTATAAAATTTTTGTTTGGTGTTAACTTCTAACCTTTTGAACTTATTGAACCCATTGAACCTTTTGAACGAATTAAATCTTATTCAGGGTTGAAAATATTCAACCCCTACAACACCTTTCCCTACCTCCTCACCAACTTCATCTCTTCAATTAAATGATGTGCACCAGCAAATTTATCGACTATGAATAATACGTAACGAATATCCACCATTACATTTCTACAAATGGAGGGATCGTAATTAATATCGCTCATTGTACCTTCCCATACGCGGTCGAAATTTAATCCAACTAAATTCCCTTTTGCATCTAATGCAGGACTTCCAGAATTACCTCCAGTGGTATGATTGGTGGCAATAAAACAAACAGGTTGTCTGCCGTTTACACCATACTGTCCAAAATCTTTTGCATGGTATAAGTCGATTAATTTTTGAGGCACATCAAATTCATAATCACCTGGTTTGTATTTTTCCATAATGCCATCCATATACGTGTAGAAATTATATTGCAAAGCATCTTTTGGCGCATAGCCTTTTACTTTGCCATAAGCTACACGTAACGTACTATTTGCGTCTGGATAAAATCTTTTGTTACTAAATACGGTCAATTGCGCCTCCATGTAATTTCTTTGCAATCTGTTTATTTTAGCTTGCATATCTACAACATAGCTTGAAGTTTCTTTTATATACGTATTGTAAATACTAGTGTACAACAAAAATGCAGGGTCGTTTTTTATTAAATCCATTGCAACCATCGAACTATTTCCAAACATTTTTTTTATGCTTTCAATATTGGTGAGTTTTGAATTTGCATAAATATAATCTGCAACTTTATTAATGTCTTTATACTCATTTATTAGTTCTAATAATTTGGGTGCGATATATTCTGAATGTTGATCTTGTATGTATAAATCCATTAAAGTTGCAAATAGTTTTTTATCTACGGCTGGATCATATTCTTTTAAAATGTCTTCAACTTTTTCGATTAATTCCTGATTTTTTTTATTGTTGGATGCGCTGTCGTTGGAATAGCTTTTAAATAATCCATTGAAAGCTGAAGCCAAATTAAACAATTCAATTCTTGGAACAATTTCGTTGTAGTAATCTCTTGAAATAATTAAAGGTTCTAAATCACCATATGCTTTTGATAAATCATCTAAAATATTCCCATAGTTATTTTGCCATTCTGAATTATTAGAAATCAATTTTTTGAACTCAACTTCATAATCCAATTTCTTTTTAATGCCATTCGATTTTTGTAATCCCAATAATTCTCCTTGCCATTTTTTATAGGCGTTTTCAATATTGGCATATTTAGCTGCATATTTAATTTTTATGAGTTCGTCTTTTCTCATGTAACCGCCCATCACATCCAATACTTGATGACGAATTTTTATTTTTGCTGGATTGCTTATTTCCATGATTTGCTTTATCGCATAAGAGGGGAGGTATTCATTGGTACGTCCAGGGAATCCCATTACCATGGTAAAATCATTTTCTTTTAATCCTTTTAATGAAATATTAAGCGAACGCT
>CANFUJ010000200.1 GCA_947450165.1 Chitinophagaceae bacterium | reverse complement strand
CAAGGTTCAATTTTCTACTTCTATCGCCGCCATACATGCCACTAATTTGAGGAATGGTTTGATGACTTTCATCTATGATGGTTAAAAAATCACTTGGAAAATAATCCAATAAACAGAATGGTCTATCGCCGGGTTTTCTTCTATCAAAAAATCGAGAATAATTTTCTATGCCTGTGCAGTAGCCGAGTTCTCGAATCATTTCAAGATCATATTCCACACGTTCGCCAATACGTTGCGCTTCGATATGTTTCCCTACATTTTTAAAATACTGCACTTGTGCTGCCGCTTCATCTTGAATATCGCTGATCACTTGAGCGAGCATGTCTTTCGGAGCGAGATAAAGATTAGCCGGAAAGATGGCTGCATTTTCAACTGCGCCAATGCGTTTGCCAGAGCTGAGTTCCAGCGTTTCTATAGATTCAATTTCATCGCCAAAAAAACAAATGCGATATCCAAAATCTACATAAGGCAAATTGATGTCGATGGTATCGCCATTAACTCTGAATGAGCCACGTTCAAAATCACCCTGACTTCGATGGTATAACGAATTTACCAAGGCATGTAAAAATCCTTGACGCGATAAAACTTGTCCGGTATGAATGCGAATAATTCCATTTTCGTATTCCATAGGATTTCCCATACCATAAATGCAGCTCACACTCGCTACAATTACAATATCTCTTCTGCCGCTTAATAATTGAGCAGTTGCTTGCAATCTTAATTTATCTAGCTCTTCATTGATGCTCAAATCTTTTTCGATGTAGGTATTGGTAACGGGCATGTAAGCCTCTGGCTGATAATAATCGTAATAAGAAACAAAATATCCAACAGCGTTATCAGGAAAGAATTGTTTGAATTCGCCGTAAAGCTGAGCCACTAAGGTTTTGTTGTGTGTAAGTAACAGCGTGGGGCGTTGAAGATTTTGTATAACGTTTGCCATTGTAAACGTTTTTCCACTACCCGTTACACCCAATAAGGTTTGAAACGGTTCGCCATCTAATAAACCTTGTGTTAATTGTTCGATGGCTTGTGGCTGATCACCCGAAGGCGTATATTCTGAAACAAGTTTGAATGGCATAAATTAAACTTCTTAAAAAGTAAAATTATACAATAAAAGTTTGGGAGTAGTATAAAACTGATACTGAAGTTTATTTATCAAAAAAAATTAAGTCATCAAAAAGCATTACCACTTTTCATCTTCAGCAATTTCTGTATCATTTTCAGCATGCGCCATTTTGTATTTCAGTTTTTGAAGTTGTCTTTCTATGATGAGGTGTGCAATTAAATGGCCAGCATCTTCTTTTGGACTTTCTTTCAGCATCGCTTTTATTTTCATTTCACTTACATCAATTCGATAAAGTAATTGTATTAGGGTTTCAAAATTGGTAAGAATTAATTTGTTGATGAAGGCAGCAAATTGATTAAAAATCTCTGGGTCATTAAGCATATCAATGTCTGTACAAGAAAAAATCTTTTCCAAAGAAATTTCATTTGCATTCGTTGTTTGAATTTGCATAAAATGATTTTTAAAATTATCAGTAAAGAAAGATGATTTTATAGAACGTACATCAAATGTAATTTAAACCATTTTGAACTTGATTTTATTTAAAAAGATAGAAATCATTTTTCAACAAATTGAAATCATACAATAAATTTTAAAACCCTTCAAAAACGCCCAAACCAAACAACGCAAAATCATATTTAACGGGGTCGCTCTTATCTAATTTACGCAAGGAAGCATCCAGTTCTAAAACAGCTTTGTGGTCATTTTGAGTTCTATCTAGTAATCCCAATTTTCGGGCTACGTTTCCAGAGTGTATATCTAAAGGGCAAGAGAGCACATTTGGCGAAATGCTTTTCCATATTCCAAAATCTACGCCAGTATTGTCTTTGCGTATCATCCATCTCAGGTACATGTTTATTTTTTTTGCCGCCGAACCTTTAAACGGATCTGATACATGTTTGCTTGTTCTTTCTAGGTGGGGTATTTCAAAAAATACTTTTTTAAATTCGTGAATGGCAGGTTGCAATGAATCTTCATTTGCATTTTTAATGAAAACTTGTTCTATTCCACCATGCTTTTTATACATATTTTTTAAGCTCTTTATAAAAAAAATCAAGTCGGTTGCATTAAAGGTTCGATGCACAAAATTTTCCAGTTTTTTTAAATCGGAAGCTTTGTGATTCATTACAAAATCAAATGGTGCATTTCCAAGTAAGTCCATTAATTTATGTCCATTGCTTACAATTGCTTTTCTATTTCCCCATGCAAAAGTTGACACTAAAAACCCTGCAATTTCAATATCCTCTTTTAATGAATAACGGTGCGGAATCGCAATAGGATCGGGTTCAATAAAATCAATTCGATTGTATTGCTCAACCTTAAAATCTAAAAATGCTTTTAATTCAACGTGGTTCACCGTCTATGGTTTTATATTAAAAAAGGTTGATCATTAAAATCAACCTTTGTATTTTTTGTGTCTATTTTTTTAAATCAATTACCCAATAGCTTGTTTCAAATCTTCCACCAAATCTTCTGCATCTTCAATACCAATGCTTAATCTAATCAATCCATCTGACAGGCCATTTTTAATTCTTTCTTCTCTTGGAATGCTTGCGTGCGTCATGCTTGCAGGATGATTGATAAGTGATTCTACACCGCCCAAACTTTCGGCAAGTGAAAATAATTTTGTGCTCGACAACACTTTTGTAGCTGCTTCGATTGAACTGTCTTTTAAAGTAAAACTCAACATGCCACCAAAACCACGCATTTGTTTTTTAGCAATTTCGTGATTATGATGATCTTCAAATCCACACCAGAAAACCTTTTCTACTTTTGGATGATTGCGCAAATAATTTGCAATGACAATACCGTTTTCGCAATGTGCTTTCATGCGCACATGTAAGGTTTTAATTCCTCTAAGTACCAAGAAACAATCAAAAGGTCCAGGAACCGCGCCACAGCTTTTTTGTATAAAATACAATTGGTCTTTTAACCCTTCATCGTTCATGATTAAAGCCCCTTGAATTACATCGCTATGTCCACCCAAATATTTTGTAGAAGAATGCATCACAATGTCAGCACCAAGGTCCAATGGATTTTGTAAATATGGAGATGCAAACGTATTATCTACACATAATATGGTCCCTGCTTTTTTAGAGATTGCCGCAATGGCTTCAATATCTGTAATGTTCATCAAAGGATTGGTTGGGGTTTCAATCCAAATCAATTTTGATTTTTCCGTTAATGCTTTTGTTACATTTTCTGGATTGGTGGTATCTACATAAATAAATTTGATGCCAAATTTTTCGTACACTTTTGTAAATAAACGGTACGTTCCACCATACATGTCGTTTGCCGCAATCACTTCATCGCCCGGCACGAGCAATTTGATTACCGTATCGGTAGCAGCCACACCACTACTAAATGCCAATCCAAATTTACCGTTTTCAATTACAGCCAACGCAGTTTCTAATGCAGCACGGGTTGGGTTTTGCGAACGCGCATACTCATAACCTTTATGTTGTCCAGGAGCAGCTTGTACATAAGTTGATGTTTGAAATATTGGTGTCATGATTGCACCTGTTGATGGATCCGGTTCTGCCCCGGCGTGTATCATTCTGGTGGCAATTTTTTTGTTATCTAATGAAGCTTTGCTCATGGTTATTTATTTTAGGTGGTAAAAATAGAAAAATAATATCATTATAACCCACGGATTAAAATCTTGGGGTATATAATCGCATGTATAAAATTTGTTTCTTTAACCCACGGTTTAAACCGTGGGCTATGGTATCGAATGTCTTGTTTTAAAAATTTCTTTGAAACCCAATGAACATCTTTTATTTTGAGTTACGCAAACATCTATTTGAGGAAAAATTTCATTTGCGCAAACCGTTGAAACGGTTGTGTAGAAAATTTGTTTTTTAACCCACGGTTTAAACCGTGGGTTATGGT
>CANFUJ010000199.1 GCA_947450165.1 Chitinophagaceae bacterium | reverse complement strand
TTCAACCATTTATTATGAATAAAAATAAATAAAATAAATAAAATCAATTAACATTTTTAACCCTTCGCTACGGGCTTTTTAATTTTAAATTTTTACTTTTCACTTTCACTTCGTTTCATTCCATGTCTTAAAATCTGGATAAACGACAGTTCTATTTTTAGGAACTTCAACAAGCGGTTCGCAGGGCTTCCACGATTCGTGCATGTCTGAAGGAAGTTGTTGGTATAGTTTTGTGCCTTCTGTTTTCCAGGCGATCATTTCATCACTCACCTCTTTTATTTTTTTGGCAGGATTGCCTACAATCAATGAACGACTTTCAAATATTTCATCTGCCTTAATAAACGATAATGCGCCTACAATACATTCATCGCCCAATTGTACATTATCCATAATCACCGCATTCATGCCTACCAAACAATTTTTACCAATCACAGCCCCATGAATGATTGCACCATGTCCAATATGTGCGCCTGATTTTAATAATACCGTTACGCCAGGAAACATATGCACCGTACAGTTTTCCTGAATATTACAACCATCCTCAATGATGATCTGTCCCCAATCGCCACGCAACGATGCACCCGGACCAACATAAACATTTTTGTCAATGATTACATTTCCTGTAACCGTTGCTAGTGGATGAACAAACGAACTTGGGTCAACCACGGGTATCATTTCTTTAAACTGATAAATCATTTAAATCAAGGTTTTATGCGTTCTAAAACAAGTGCCTTTAAATACAGCCACTTCATGTTGATGCTGATTAAATATGCGAATTTGATAAAGTCCCGTTGATCGGCCATTGTGTATTTCCAATGCCTCCGCAATTAATTCATCACCCACATGCACAGGCTTTAAAAAATTGATTGACGTGTCTAGCGCCACAGACAATACATTTCTGTTGTTGCAAGCAAAAGCAAAAGCGCTATCGGCAAATGAAAAAGCAACCCCACCATGTACAATGCCAAATCCATTAATCATCTCCGGCCTTACCATCATTTTTATTTTGCTATACCCCTCTTTAATCTCAAGCACTTCAATACCCAACCACTGACTGAATAAATCATGTTTCATCATGTGCGCAACCACTTCTTTTGCCTTATTGTCTTGTTCTGTATGCATCATTATTTTCCTTTAAATATTGGATTTCTTTTTTCTAAAAATGCAGCAACGCCTTCATTGTAATCTTCGGTATGTGCTGCTTTGTATTGAAGCTTATCTTCATAATTTAATTGGTCTATCAAATTATTTTGTAAGGATTCGTTCAATGCTTGTTTGGTAAATGCCAATGCCATTGTAGGCATTTGTGCTAGTGATTCTGCCATTTTTATCGATTCTGTTTCAAATGTTTCGGCAGAAAAATATTTATAAATCATGCCCATTTTTTCAGCTTCTTCAGCTGATACTTTATCCGCCAGCATCATGATGGCTGTAGCTTTTTGTAATCCAATTAATCGTGGTAAAAAATATGTTCCACCACAATCTGGTATCAATCCTATTTTTGAAAACGCTTGCACAAAACTTGCTTTATCACTGGCAATTACAATGTCGCAACAAATGGCAATATTCGCGCCAGCTCCAGCTGCCACGCCATTTACAGCGCAAAGTACTGGCTTTGCTATTTTTCTAATTCTAGTAATGATAGGATTATAATGCTCCAATAATATTTTATCAAACGTTGCTGGATTTTCGCCAGTTACCTCTCCCAAATCTTGTCCCGCACAAAAGGCCTTACCGCTTCCCGTTATGTACACACATCTTACCTCATTATTTGCTTCGCATTCATCCAATGCAGCTTGCATGCTAAATGCCATGTCTCTGTTGAAGGCATTAAATTTTTCAGGGCGATTTAAAGTAATAAACCCAACTCCATTTTTAATTTCTAAAAGTATAAACGACATGATTTTGTTTTAAAATATTTTATTTAAATTTTAATGACATTTAAAATAATCGAATGGTTCTTTGCAATCCATACATTGGTGTAATGCTTTACAAGCGGTAGAACCAAATTCACTTAATAATTTGGTATTTGTTGAGCCACATTGCGGACAAGGTATATGCTCATCTTGATCAAACAACAATTTATTTAATCGGGAACTGCGTTCAATGGGAGGCGCAATGCCGTATTGTTTCAATTTTTGTTTTCCAGCTTCTGTCATCCAATCTGTTGTCCACGCAGGTGATAAGGTGTATGTAATTTTCACTTGTGTAAAACCCGCTTCAATCATTTTTAATTTGATGTCGAATGCAATGGCATCCATCGCGGGACAACCAGAATATGTTGGGGTAATGATAATTTCAACCGCATTGTCTTGTGTACAAATGACATCTCTAACAATGCCCAAATCGAGAATGGTAAGCACTGGAATTTCGGGATCAGTTACCTGTGCTAATAATGAATAGATATGTTCTTTTGTATGATTCAAAATAAAAATTGATTACCATTCTACTCCTGGAAAATTCCGTTGCAATGATTGCATTTCAGGAAGTATAAAACCAAGGTGTTCTGTATGAACGCCCGTTTTACCGCCCGTTTGCATGAATTTATTTTCAGGAATGGAAAGTGTGGCTTCATCAAAAACAAGTTTTACTTTTTCAAGCCATTCATTTTTCAATCCAGCAACATCAATACTTTCATAATCAGCAGCAATAAAAAATTCTCCGGTATAATTCCACAAATATTCAATGGCATTTTTCATGCGTTGATTACTTTCATCAGTTCCGTCGCCCAATCTAATCACCCACTCGCTAATCCATTTCACATGATAGTTGGTTTCTTTAATCGATTTTGCAGCAATGGCAGCCAATTGATTGTCGGAACTATGCATCATTTTTTGATACATCAATTGTTGAAAGGTGCTGAAGAAAAATTGACGAAGAATCGTTTGCGCCCAATCACCATTTGGCAATTCGCAAATCAATAGGTTTTTAAAATCTCTTTCATTTCTTAAAAATGCAAGCGTATCTTCTGTTTCATTTTTATTGTCTGCTTCATTAATTAATGAAGCAGCATATTGATAAAAATTTCTTGCTTGTCCAATTAAATCCAATGTAATATTGGTGATGGCAATATCTTGTTCAAGAATTGGCCCATGTGCACACCACGCTGCATTTCGTTGACCTAAAATCAATGCGTTATCCGCAATATGTAAAACAGAATTTATTAAATGTTGATTTTTCATTTGTCATTTTTTATGCGCAATACTACATGTGTTTCAATTCATCCGGCAAATCGTAAAATGTAGGATGGCGATAAATTTTATCCGAAGCCGGTTCGTAAAACATTTCAGCATCATCCGGATTACTTGCATGTACATGCTTGCTTTCAACCACCCAAATACTAACGCCTTCTTGTCTGCGTGTGTACACATCTCTTGCATTTTCAACAGCCATCTGTGCATCAGCAGCACGTAAACTACCCGCATGTTTATGGTCTAATCCTTGTTTACTTCTAATAAACACTTCCCATAAAGGCCAGCTCAGTTCGTTGGTATGTTTCTCTGTATTGCCCGATCCGCCTGTATTTTCTTCAGGTATATCTCCGTAATAAAACTTCTTAATTTGAATATGCATTTGTAAAATATTTAATTGTAAAAAACAATTATGCTGCTTTTGTTTTCAATCTGTTTTTTCTTTTTTCAGCATAAGCCAAAGCTGCTGCTCTAACCCAAGCGCCTTCATCATGTGCTTTGTTTCTAGCAGCCAAACGTTGTTTATTGCATGGTCCGTTTCCTTTTACCACATTCCAAAATTCTTCCCAATTGATTTCGCCAAAATCATAATGCTTTCTAGCTTCATTCCATTTTAAATTGGGGTCGGGTAAAGTCATGCCCAATAATTTAACCTGCTCTACAATCATATCTACAAATTGTTGGCGAAGTTCATCATTGGTTTTTCTTTTAATTTTCCATTTGATGCTTTGGTCGCTGTTGGTGCTTTCGCTGTCTTTTGGACCAAACAT
>CANFUJ010000198.1 GCA_947450165.1 Chitinophagaceae bacterium | reverse complement strand
TAAGTGAGAAATTTGCATTTAAAATCAATGCAGAACTCATCAAAGCAAAAGATTGGCGTGGCATGGATGACAGAAATTATGCGCGTTTGGCTACCGGAGGACACATTACATCTGGCAACAGAAATACTGATCCAAATTATGATGGCGTTCATGTTTATGGAGATGAAACCACCATTGATTTAAGGGCTTTGGTATTTCCTAGAGTAGCAGCAAGTGCACCATTTCTACAAAACTTTTTAGATACTTTAAATAATGGTAGAACCATTTTTGTTTCTCGTACAGGATACACCGAAAAACAAGTGGTTAATCCATACACCATCAATATGAAATTTAGCGGTGCATTACATTATAAAATCACACCAAAAATTGAAGCCATTGCGGCAGGATATTGGGGTAGTGGAAATACCGCATATACAGGAAGTGAAAGATATTATTTAGAGAATTTTAAAATGGGACAATACAAATTAGAATTGAACCATAAAGATTGGACCGTTAGGGCGTTTACCACACGTGAAAACTCTGGAGATTCTTACAACACCACTGTTGCTACAAGATTATTCAATGAAAGTTGGAAGCCATCTCAAACATGGTATGGCGAGTATACACAAGCATATTTAGCAGCAAGATTAAATGGTGCTACAGATGCTGATGCGCATCGCGCAGCAAGAACAGTGGCGGATCAAGGTCGCCCAGAATACAATAGCGATTTGTTTAAAAAGAATTACGATTCTATCCGTTCTAAAACATTGGCTGAAGGTGGTGCTAAATTATTCGATCGCTCTCGTTTGTATAGCGGAGAAGCAACTTATAATTTGTCGAAATTTACTTCTAAAATCGCTGATGTAATTGTTGGTGGTACCTATAAAATTTATGAATTAAATTCTGAAGGCAATTTATTTGCAGATGCTCCGGGCAATCCAATTCATACCCATGAATATGGTGTCTTCACTCAAGCTACCAGAAAAATTGGCAACAGATTAAAATTGGCTGTATCTGGAAGATATGATAAAAACGAAAACTTCAAAGGTCGTTTTACACCAAGAGCAACGGCTACTTTTAAATTGGCAGAATACAATCATGTAAGGGTATCTTATCAAACCGCTTATCGTTTCCCATCAAACCAAC
Organism: Chitinophagaceae bacterium; assembly: GCA_947450165.1. GTDB lineage: Bacteria > Bacteroidota > Bacteroidia > Chitinophagales > Chitinophagaceae > Ferruginibacter. The sequence continues at coordinate 2,924 of CANFUJ010000198.1, read as the reverse complement.
AACAATGGATTGATTTAGGCGTAGGTAGTGGTGTTCGTTTATTGGGTTCAAATAAATTTTTCAGAACAAAATATAATTTTGACAACAACCAATTGTATGATTTAGATGCATTCAGCGTTGGTCAAACTGTTAAATACAATGTTGTAGATCAAAAGCCAGAATCTATTACTTCATTTGAAGCGGGTTATAAAGGCTTGCTTGTAAAAGGAAAATTATTGGTTGACTTATATGGTTATTATGGTCAATACCAAGATTTTACGGGAAGAAAATTAGTAGCTCAATTTAAAAATGGTGTTCCAACAAACTTGTCTGATACGACAAATCGTTATTATTCAATTCCGGTAAATTCACCCGACAAAGTAAAAACTTATGGTTTTGGCATTAGCTTAGATTATCGTTTGCCTAAGAATTTTGCTGTAGGATTTAATTTAGCATCTGATGTTTTGAAAGATGTACCAGCAGATTTTGTAGCTTTCTTTAATGCACCAAAATACAAGGTAAATGCAAGTATTTCTAATTCAGGTTTTGGTCCAGATAAAAGAATGGGATTCAATGTAGCGTACAGATGGCAACAAAGTTATTTTTATCAAGGCGATTTTGTTAATGGAAATTTACCAGACGTACAAACTTTAAATGCACAGATTAGTTATAAATTACCATCATCTAAATCAATCATTAAAATTGGGGCAAACAACTTATTAAATTCATATTATTATGATGGGGTAGGTAATGCTCAAATTGGTGGCTTGTATTTTGTAAGCTATGGTTTCAATGTGTATTAATCAAAATCTCTACTTTTAAAATAAAAAATAATTTATGCAAACAATAAAAAAAATAAGTTCGATAATCGCATTATTCATATCGATAATTTCAATTTCATCATGTAACAAGGAATTGGAAAGAGTAAATGAAACACCAGCAGTTCAATCTACATTACCAAAATTGGATCAACAACTGAGAGATAACGCTGATTTTAGTTTGTATTATGCGTTAGTGGTCAGAGGAAACCAATTGAGTTTGATCAATGATAGCACAAGATCTTTTACGATGTTTGTTCCAGGAAATGCAGGCATCAAAGCTTTGATAAATGCATTATCAGGTGGATTAGTTCCAACCAATGCTCCCGATGCTGTTTTTGAATCGTTTATAAATAGTCAAGTTCCAGTAGCTCAAGCCGCAGCAATAGTGCAATACAATACAATACCACAAGTAATCAGGGCTTCAAGTATTCCAAACACTTACTTTAATTTCTCATATCCATCAACATTAAATCCATTGCCAAGTGTAAGCCCACTGTTGAGATTGAATGTATTTCCATCAGGTGTAAATGGAGCATGGTTAAATAATGTACCCATTTTTGCATTTGATCGTGAAGCATCAAACGGGGTAATACATCAAACAGCAACATTGGCTATACCAGCACAACGCACATTATGGGATAGAATAAGTGCTGATACTACACTTAAGTATTTAAAAGCTGCGGTTTTAAGAGCTGACAGTGGTGTTGCTCCTGTAAATTCATCTAGTTTAGTTTGGGTATTAAGCAATTTTGGTCCAGATATTACTGTGTTTGCTCCGGTGGATACGGCGTTTCAAAAAACATTGAAATTTGCAATTTATCAAGCTTTGACTGCTCTTGGTGTTCCTCCTCAAGCAGCAATTCAAAATGCTACATTGTATTCTTCAACTCCAAATGTATTTAGTAATCCTGCGTTATTCGGTTCATTAACAGCGCAAAAGGTAAAAGGAATTTTAGCATATCATATTTTAGGAAAACGTGCATATACAAACAACTTGCCTACAACAACAACTGCATTTCCCACTTTATTAAATTCCGTTCTTAGTACACATCCGGGGCTAAAAATAAAAGCAACCATCAATCCTCCAAATCCATTTGTAATTGGTGCAACAGTAAAAGATACTTTAACGAATCCCAACGTTAGGGCAGCGAACATCATCATCAATGCATCACCATTAACACCTGAACCTTATGGAACAAGTGATCAAGAATATATCAATGGGGTATTGCATAAAATAGATGCGGTGTTATTGCCACAATAAGTTTTGTTGATAATTTTTTTAAAGAAACGGCTTCAATGATTGGAGCCGTTTTTTTTATTGGAAGGGATATAAGAAAGGTTCAATGAGTTCAATGGGTTCAATAAGTTCAAAAGGTTAGAAGCATTTTTAGTTTTTTCTTTTTCTACCATTCAAAATCAAGCTTCCAACCCCAAACACCAAACACCAAATAATTTATTTTCTTTTTGCTATATTCGATAATTTTATTTTTAGGTGTAATTAAAATAATATTGCCTCATTAATTTCATAAAATTAATAATGGAGAATTCACAAAATAACGAACACAACAACGATCAATTGTATGCTGTTATCAATAAATTGATAATGATTATAGTTGTTTTGATTATCGGTGTTATTTCCATTCCCATATTCATTTATTATAGCAACCAACCTGAAAAAGTAAATGATAATGTTTCATCTACATCAGTTTCAACTCCTTCTAAAGAAATTGCTTATTGGACTGCACCTGATATTAATAATATCACTGATCCAAAATTGAAAGCTTCCGTTTCTTATGGAAAAGAATTTATTTGCTCATACATCAAAATATTTAGGCCCTAATGGCGCTGTCCTAAAAATGAGTAATGGTTTGAATTGTCAAAATTGTCATTTAGATGCAGGCACAAAAATTTGGGGGAATAATTATGGTTCAGTGGCATCTTTATATCCTAAGTTTAGGGCCAGAAGTGGTGCGATTGAAAATATTTACAAGCGTGTAAATGATTGCTTTCAACGGAGTTTAAATGGTATTGCTTTAGATACAAATGGTAAAGAAATGCAGGCAATCAAAGCATATATTACTTTCATTGGTTCTAATGTTGAAAAAGGCAAAAAAGCAGAAGGTT
>CANFUJ010000197.1 GCA_947450165.1 Chitinophagaceae bacterium | reverse complement strand
TTTGAAATTTATTTTTTTGTCGCACGATTTTTGATAAGGGTAATTTAATACCGTAAGATTTCTAAGGGATAATTTGAAAAACAACCCATTCCAATTTTGATTATAGCCCACGGTTTCAACCGTGGGTGTTAGATTCGAAATCCCAATCACAACCTTTTTAATGGTTTCACCTGTTTTCGGCACAGGGTCACTAAAAATAAAAAATTAAATTAAGCCCACATTAAGTTTCAGAGGGATTCTCGAACAAAATAAAAATCGTGGAAAATTTAGTTCAATATTAATCAGTCTGAAACTAATGTAGTGAGTTAAACCGATAAGTCTTATATAATAACGAAGCAAATAAACACAAAAGGAGAAACTCCAAATGAGTAGAATTTCATGAATAAACTTTAGTGAAAATATTTGGCTATTTGAGTTGGGAACACGTAATATTGCAATATCGCAAATAAGCAAAGTTCCCATTCACTAAATCACCTCAAATAAATAAGACGCAAGTAATTTTAAAAGAAATTGTCATCTCCTTTTTTTCGAACTGGATCAACCAAAATAAAAAATTAAATTAAGCTTAAATTGAGTTTCAGCGGATTTTCTTGAAAAAATTAAAAATCGTGGAAAACAGGAAAAAGCAAAATCATTTTGATTATAGCCCACGGTTTCAACCGCGGGTGTTAGATTCGAAACCTCATTTCAACCGTTTCAACGGTTTTCATAAAATGTAATTATCATTTTTACAAAATGTAATTGGAGGGTTTAAAAATCCAAAAAAAACAACCCAATTCTTAAGGCATTGAATCATCTTCATTCTGCACAGATACAAACTCGTTGACATAAATTTTGATAAGCACAATTAGATAGCTGATTAAAAGTGGTCCGAATATCAAACCCACAAAGCCAAATAAATTCAAACCCACAATTACACCTAAAATGGTAATAAGCGGATGAACATCACCAATTTTTTTCATCAGGGTAATGCGTGCAACGTAATCTACATTTCCAGTTACAAAAAAGCTATACAATGCCAAACCAGTTGCTGGCCATTCGATGCCATTTGCATACATATAGGCCACAATGGGCACCCAAATAATCATTGTTCCCACCAAAGGAAAGAAGGCGAATAATCCAGTAAAAAATCCCCACATCACCCAATCATCTACCTTAAAAATCCAATATCCCAAAGCAGCAAAAACACCTTGAACCACACAGATTAATGGGATGCCCAAAGCATTTGCTCTAATGGTATGCTGCGTTTCTACAGCCAATAAGTGAATATTTTCTTTTTTTAAAGGAATGATATGGGCTAAATATTTTTCCATTTTATCGCCCCCAACCAACATGTAGTAGTATAAAAAAAACATCATCAATAAATTGGTCAACAAGATAGCCGTGCTGTTTAAAAGTTGTGGCACATATGAAGCGGCTTTTTCTGCAATCGAACTTGCATTTCCGTTTGTTAAGATTGGGAAGCCAGTAAAGGTTTCCATTTTTTTTATGATTATGGCTACACCTTGAATTAACTTATCCTGCTCATTCGTAATCATTTTTAATTTCGGAGCGAGGAGCTCAATGCTGAAATAAATCGGAATTGAAATACAAATCAATGAAACCAAAATAAATAAAATGGCCGTTAAACCTTTTTTCCATTTGTTTTTATAAATCAATCGAAGAAATAAACTGCGGGTTAAAATATATAAAGTAATGCTCCCCAATACTCCGGGTATAAAAATGGTTAGTTCTGCAATCAACAATATGGCAATCAACAGAATCAATAAAAACAAAATGATTTGCCGAAATCTGTTATTAAAAATTTGATCTGTCATTTTTATATTTTAATCTTTCCAAACCGAAGCGCCTTCACTACAATTGGAGCAAATGTCAATGTTTTTGCGGCTTTTCATCATTTCGGTTCTAAATTGTTTGTAGTTGCTATTGTTCCAAATATTTTTGAAAGAATCGTTTTTAATATTGCCCAATTGATGCATCGCATCTTTATCAAAGCAACATGGAACCACCAAACCATCCCAAGTAATTACATTGGCATGCCATAATTTCCAACATCGATTGACTAATTTGTTTTTTGGTTTGTATTTACCATCTTTTCCTTTTTTATAACGACTGTATTTTTCGTTGTTGGGTATCAGTTGATTGGGATCGGTTTCGTAATCATAAACCTGTGCGGTTTTAAAACGCACTTCATCAACGCCAATTTCTTTTGCCAATTGTTTGATTTCTTCCAACTGATTTTCATTTGGTTTCACCACTAAAAACTGGAAAAAAATAAATGGTGTTTTGCTATTCAATGCTTTGCGCCACTGTACAATTTTTTTTGTTCCCTCAATAACCTTGTTCAAATTGCCACCCACTCGATATTGTTGATACACTTCTTGCGTAGTACCATCAATAGAAATAATCAATCGATCCAATCCACTTTCTACGGTTTTTTTGGCTACTTCATCCGTAATATAATGTGCATTGGTAGATGTAGCGGTGTATATTTTTTTAGAGGATGCATATTTTACCATATCTAAAAATTCGGGATTAAGATAAGGTTCTCCCTGAAAATAAAAAATGAGATAAAGCAAATGCTGATGAATATCATCGATGGTTTCTTTAAAAAAATCTTTTTGCAACATGCCGGTTGGTCGGGTAAAAGCCCTTAATCCACTTGGACATTCTGGACATCTTAAATTGCAACTTGTGGTAGGTTCAAATGAAACGGAAATGGGATACCCCCATTGTATCGGCTTTTTAAGCCATTGGCTCAATTGGAAACTACTCATTACTTTTAATACATTCCAAATGCGCCTTATCGTTAGTTTTTTAAATAAATTTTTACTGTCGTTGAAATTAAATTCCGGCATACAACAAATTTAGTGTTTAATTGTTTTATACTTTAATACCGATTTTGTGTTGCTGTAAATTAATTATGGTTTAAATTACAATTATGTCAATGGAAAATGAAACAAGAGATTTTTTAGTGTTAATTGTAAATACTATTTCTAAAGTTTTGCTTTGGATGATGATCAACACTTTTGTAGGGATATATTTCGGGTTTGCTTTTTTTGAAGGATCGCCCAGTTGGCAGAATATCGTTTTTTATATTTGGTTTATTTCTTCACTATCTTTTTTACTCGTGCATTTAAAGAAGAAATGGAATTTATTTACCTAGCTGCTATGATCGGCAATGATGTACCATTTGCCTTTGATTTTTTGCATCAACAACGTAAAATGTCCTTGTAAATCTCCAATGCTTCTTTTGAGGTGCCATTTTCCCACAACGTGATAATATTTACGCGATAGCTTTTTTATGTCGATTAATGTGAAATCCAACTTGCCCATGGCTGTTGTATCTGGGTATCCTTTTTTATAATTGTTCAATGTATTTTGCCAACCATAAGTAACCCCTGATTTGCCAATAAACATCAACGAATCATTTTTCCAATAGGTTTCCATAAAGGCGTTTATATCACCCGTATTCCAAGATTCATCCTGAACTTTTAATAGTGAAAGGATTTTCTTTTCCGTTTTTGTTTGTGCCAATAATTGAATAGAACAAAATAAAAGAATGGATAGAAAATAAGTTTTCATCGGAAAGATTTTAATGTTGATGATGTGCAGAACTACATTTATTTTTTGTACATTTTTTGTAATTGGAGTAGTGGGCATAGATGATTAAAGGAACGGCAAAGCTCAACAACAATATCTGTTGGTCATGAAAAAACTGCTTTGCAACCAAAAACGAAAACCCTGCAAAAAAAATCAGCATGGGTTGCAATTGATGATGATGTTTGATGTAGCCATGATATAAAGCGTAAATGCCAACAATAAACGCAATGCCAATCATCATCCATTCAAAAATTAGGTTATGAACGATGGTTAATCCAAACAAACTTAATGTTGGCAATAATAATGGTAAAAATCCGCAATGAATGGCACAGATAATAGATGTTGCAATACCCAGCTTGTCCCAGTTTAATTTTATTTTCATCAATCCCAAAGATAAATGATTTGCAATATTGTTGCAATATTTTTAATTATTAAACAAACTATTCT
>CANFUJ010000196.1 GCA_947450165.1 Chitinophagaceae bacterium | reverse complement strand
TTAATTAAAGCAAAAAGAATTTACTGGGATTTTGGAAACGGACAAAAAGATACCACCAATGCGCCCATCTTCAGCACTTTTACCACCTATAATACCGTAGGCACTTATTTAGTAAGAATTATTGCAGAAGATTCAACTACTTGCAATATTAGAGATACCAGTTATCTAAAAATAAAAGCAGGAAATAATAAAGCCACAATTGATTTCAATGCAGTTAAAGATTTGCCTTGTTCAAGTTTGAGTTATACATTTAATAATTTATCCTCGCCAACATTCGGCAGTTTTAATGCACAAAGTTTTGTTTGGAATTATGGCGACGGCTCAGCACCTGATACATCTTTTAATGGACATCATGTTTATCCTGCTATCGGAGTTTATTCGGTAACATTAACCTTAATTGATAATAATTTTTGTAATTCTCCGGATAAAAAAACAATTTCACTTTCTGTAAATCCTCTAGTAGAAGCCAAACTCAGCACTGCACCTGAAGGATGTGCGCCTTATTTAGCATCATTTATAAATCAATCTACATCATCAGATGTAACTTGGGAATTTAGTGATGGGACCACTACAAATGTTGAAAATCCGACAAAGTTATTTTTATTGCCAGGAACGTACAGAGTTAGAATTATTGCTAGAAATCCAAATACATGTAATCGAATTGACACTTCAGATTATTTCACGATAATCGTTCATGATATTCCAAATGCAAGTTTTACTTGGCAGCCCAATCCACCACAAACCAATACGCCAACTATTTTTACAAATCAATCCACAGGAGCTATTTCATATCAATGGAATTTTGGAGATGGGGTTTCAGCCATTTCACCAAACCCAGCTCATCAATATATTTCAACAGGAAGTTTTAATGCCTCATTAATTGCAACAAATCAATTTGGTTGTAAGGATACGTTTTCACTTACAACATCTGCGCTTATCGATCCGCTTTTGGATGTGCCCAATGCTTTTACTCCTGAAAAATTCGGACAAAATGCGGTCATAAAAATAAAAGGATTTGGTATAGGCAAATTGGATTGGAGAATTTATAACAGATGGGGGCAATTGGTATTTCAATCCACAGATATTTATAAAGGTTGGGACGGATATTTCAAAGGGAAATTACAGCCAATGGACGTTTATGCATATACGATAGACGCCGTTTTAACGAATGGAGAAAAAATAAGAAAAACAGGAGATATTACTTTGATCAGATAACAATGAAACAAATTTCAATTACATATCAGAATCAAGTACATAAAAAATACTCAAAATTTTTTGTACAATTGTTTTTTGTTTTGTGTTTTTCAATACCTAAAATCATCTTTGCGCAAGACCTCCATTTTTCTCAATTTTTCAATTCCCCATTGAGCACTAATCCTGCAAATACCGGCTTTATTCCTGATGCGGATTATAGAATCGGTGCACATGTAAGAAATCAATTTACCAATGTGATGGTTTTGCCTTATAAAACATTTAGTGTTTTTGGAGATGCCCAATTGTTAAGAGATAAATTTGAAAATGGTTGGATGGGGTTGGGTTTTTTGTTATTGGCTGATGAGGCTGGAGAAGGCAAATTGAAATCAACTAAAATTTATGGTTCATTGGCTTATCATCAAATGATTGGTAATAGCAGTTTATTGAGTGCTGGTTTTAATTTGGGCTGGGCTAACAAAAGTATCAAAACCAATAATTTGAAATTTCCAGATCAATTCAATGGTCATTTTTTCGACATTACTTTGCCAACAAGTGTAACTTTTGCCAACACACAAATAAATTATTTTGATTTGCAAGCTGGTATTAATTATGCCTATTTCCCAAAAGAAGATGTGTATTTAAATGCAGGTTATTCCATTCATCATGTAAACAACCCCAAAGAAAGTTTTTTTTCAAACCCAACAAACGGCAATGCCATCCCAATTCGTCATATTGGATTTGCGAATGCAATGCTTAAGCTAAGCAAGAGTGTTATTTTACAACCAAGTATATTTTATACCAACCAGGCTTCAGCTTCACAAGTTGTACTTGGTTTGTCTACAAGAATTAATTTGATTTCAGGTGGTGAAACTCAACTTGTTTCGGGGGTTTATTATAGAAATAATGATGCGATTATTCCTTTATTGGGATTTCAACTTCATTCGCTTCAATTTAATTTTAGCTATGACGCTACAATTTCGTCTTTAAAATCGTACAATCAATCTATGGGCGCTGGCGAAATATCACTAATTAAAAAAGGATTTTACCCAAATACGCCTTATCGTCAAGCACTTTGTCCGAGTTTTTAAAATTTTTTCAAACAAACAAATGATACTCCTTAAAATACACGAAATTTGTGTTTTTTAGAAAATAGCAATTTGTCATGCAAGATTATTCAGATTTAATCATTCAATTTGAAGAAATAATAGGTAAGGAGTACGTGCTTTTTGATGCAGAGAGTAAGGATAAATACGCTCACGACGAAACCGAAAATCTTCATTTTATTCCTGATATTATTATTAAGCCAAGAACGGCCGAAGAAATCAGCAAGGTTATGAAAATTTGTAACCTCAGAAATATCCCAGTTACACCACGAGGTGCAGGCACAGGACTGAGTGGTGGTGCACTTCCGCAGTTTGGGGGCGTAGTAATTTCTTTTGAAAGAATGAATACCATTTTAGAAATCGATGAAAGAAATTTACAAGTAACTACAGAACCTGGAGTAATTACTGAAGTATTACAAAATGCCGTTAAAGAAAAAGGACTTTTTTATCCACCAGATCCAAGCAGTAAAGGAAGTTGTTTTATCGGAGGCAATATTGCCGAAAACAGTGGCGGTCCAAAAGCGGTAAAATATGGCGTGGTTAAAGATTATGTTTTAAATCTTGAAATGGTTTTGCCAACGGGTGAAATCATTTGGACAGGAGCAAACGTACTTAAAAACGCTACGGGTTACAACCTTACACAGTTGGTTGTTGGTAGCGAAGGTACACTGGGGTTGGTTACAAAAATTGTTTTGAAATTGTTGCCATTTCCAAAATTCGATTTGTTGATGCTTGTGCCGTTTAATAATCTTGAAAAAGCTGGCGAAGCAGTAAGTGCGATATTCAGAGCGGGATTTACACCTAGTGCATTAGAATTGGTAGAAATAGATGCGTTAAAAATTGTTAGTAAGTTTGTAGACAGTTCGGTAGTTCCTGTTACAGATGAGATGGCAGCCCATTTAATAATTGAATTAGATGGAAATCATTTAGATACGCTCATGAATGAAATGGAATCTATCGCCAATTTGCTTACAGAATTTGATTGCGGAGATATTTTCTTTGCGGATGATGCCCAACAAAAAGCTGAGCTTTGGAAATTACGGAGAAGGGTAGCCGAAGCGGTAAAGAATGATGGTTACACCATTGAAGAAGACACCGTTGTGCCGAGAGCTGAATTGCCTGCACTTATTAGAGGGGTGAAAGCACTCGGACAAAAACATGATTTCAATGTGGTTTGTTATGGACATGCAGGAGACGGAAACTTACATGTACGCATAAAAAAGCCAGGAAGCATTTATAGTTTAAATAATCCTGATGTCATTCCAATCTTGAGGGATTTGTTTTCATTAGTAAAATCACTTGGCGGTACAATAAGTGGCGAACATGGCATTGGGCTAATTCAAAAAGAATACATGGATATTGTTTTTCCTGAAGTTACTTTGGAACTAATGAAAAATATAAAAAAAGCATTTGATCCAAACAACATTTTAAATGCTGGAAAGATCTTTAAATAGAAATCATAATGTTTAAAACCCGTACTAAAAATAAAAACCATGCTTAAAAAATATTTCCTATTTGCTTTATTATTTTCTTCGTTACATCTTTTTGCACAAGATGATGAGTCAGTTGGGTTTTTCAAAAAAGAAAATATATTTACTGGTGGAACCGTGAGTGGAGGTTTTGGTAATACTTATACCAACTTAGGAATAGGACCATACATTGGTTACAGCTTCAATAAATATGTTGATTTTGCTATAAATCCAAGTATAAATTATATCTCTCAAAGAGATTATATAGCTGAAGGTGATCGTTTGCGTCAAACCTTATA
>CANFUJ010000195.1 GCA_947450165.1 Chitinophagaceae bacterium | reverse complement strand
GTGTTGTTAGATCCAGAAGGAAAAATATTGGCAACAGAATTAAGAGACAAAGATCTTGATGCATTTTTAAGCAAAACCTTGAAATAAATTTTACTTGAATTTTAATACCATTTGTATTTCAATATGGCAAAAAAAAATAAAACAGCAGATCAACCAAAAACACAACCAGTAGTTACTGTTACCAAAAAATCCAATCCTGAATTTGCTATTCGTATATTTTTAGCTGTTGTGGTGCTAATCCTTTATGGTCAATCCATCAACTTTGAATTTACATTGGATGATGATTTGTTTTATTTAAAGCATAGCTCTGTACAGCAAGGTATTAGTGGATTACAAGAGTTTTTCAGTTATGGAAGTTTGAATAAATTTGATGGCACCGAAGGATTACAACCTTATCGTCCAATAACTTTATTGGTATTCGCCATTCAAAAAACCTTATTTGATAATTCCCCTGCGATGGCACATTTAATGAATATGCTGTTGTATATTTTGCTCATACAAATTTTGTTTTCGCTCGTAAAAAAATTATTTCCAACGCTCAACGCGTATTTGGTTTGCTTGATTTGTATTTTATTTACAACACATCCCATACATACCGAAGTGGTGGCAAGTGTAAAAAGTATGGATGAATTGCTTGCAGCCATTTTTGCTTTTTTATCTTGGAAATTTCTTTTGCCCAAGAATGAAAATACGAAGCTTAAGCCAAGTGCATTAATCATCGGTTTGTTGTTTTTTATGTTAGCGCTTTTATCAAAAGAAAGTGCCATTGCATTTTTAGTAATTATTCCTTTGGCGCATTACATGTTGTTGCAAAAAGATTTGAAGTCAACGATTTATATGTTTGTTTCATTGGCATTTGTAGCTGCTGTTTTTTTACTGATAAGACATCAAGTGCTTGGAAACGGAACATCTAAAGCCGATTCACAAGAGCTTGAAAATGTATTGAACGCTACAAAGAATTTTGGCGAAAACACAGCAACAAAAGCTGTCATCTTATTTTACTACATCAAACTATTATTTATACCTTGGCCACTAAATTGGGATTATTCATTCAATCAGATTCCGGTTGCCAATTGGGCATCATGGATGTCATGGCTTGGTATACTTATCTACGGTAGTTTGTTTGTTTTTGCCATTTTAAAATTCAAAAAACATCGGGTACTTGCTTTTTCAATTTTGTTTTTCTTTATTGCTTCTTCTCCAACAAACAATTTGTTTATTTTAAATGGAGCAACAGTTGGGGAACGGTTTTTATTTGTGCCTTCTTTTGGTTTTGCATTAGGCATTGTTTTTTTAATGAATTACTTGTTAAGTATAGATGCACATCAATTTTCAGGAAAGTTTAAAAATATATTTATTGGGATTTTTTCAATTTTACTAATCACATATTCTGGCTTAACAATGGCGAGGGTTGGCGATTGGAAAAACAATCTTTCGTTATTTGAAAAAGGAGTAGAAAATGCACCCAATAGCAGTCGTACTCAATATAGTTTGGCTACCGAATACCTCAACAGAGGAGAGCAACTAACGGATACCGCCGAACGAAATGAAATGCTTCGGAAATCTCTTGAACATTTTTCTAAAAGTCTTGATATTTATCCAAAAAATAAATTGTCGCATTACAATTCCAGCAAGTGTTATGCTTTTCTTGGAGATACGTCAAGTGCGATGATTCATTATCGTAAAGCAATAGAGCTTGATAATAAATACATCATGCCTTACAACAATCTTGGTGTAATTTTTCATGCTAGAAATGAATTCGACAGTGCGCAATATTATTATGAGAAAGTGCTAGAGATTGCTCCAAATGAAAATACCCCTAAAAAAAATCTGGGGGATTTATTTTTAATGAAGGGGATTTATTTAAACAACAATGGATTTGAAGAAGCGGCAATTGCATCTTATAAAAAAAGCATGACATACCAGTCGGTTAACAATCTACTGATCTATAACAATATGGCATCAATCTATTCTTCTTTAAAAAAGTATGATAGTGCATTAATTTATTTCGAAAAAGGGTATGAAATAAACCCCAAAGATGTAATGATCATTCAAAATATTGCGGTGGTTTCTTATCTCACGGGTAATTATTTAAAAGCAATTGAGTACGCGAATAAAGCGCTTTCAATAGACAATACGCTCAAGAAAAGTTTTGGCATATTAGCCGATACATACACTGCAATGGGCAATACAAAAGAAGCACAACGGTATAGGGCGATGTTTGAGAGGTAGGGTTGAATATTTTTAAGCCTTACGTTCAAGAGGTTCAATATGTTCAATGCGTTCAAAAGGTTGGGAAATCTCGTCTGCCGATGTTGGTTTTTTCACCAATCATCAAAGCAGAAGATTTGTTGTAGCGATTGAAATTCTAAAATGTTGGAACAAAATCTACTTCCTTATTCTTTATTTTTAAATCTTTATTCCTTATTTCCTAGCGTCTTTGCTCCCTTGCGAGCTTTGCGTGAAACCAAAAATGTTAAAGAGGTTGGGAATCCTCGTCTGCCGATATTGGTGTTTTCACCAATCATCAAAGGTGAAGATTTGTTGTAGCGATTGAAATTCTAAAATATTGGAACAAAATCAACTTCTTTATTCTTTATTTTTTATTCTTTATTTAATAATCTTCTTCTTCCACGGTTGAAACCGTGGGCTATAAAAAATATCGTAAAGAATGAAATTGAAAATGTTGGAACGAACTTTTTCTTGAGGGATCGAGGGGCCATAAAAAAAATCCCGGCTACATTATGCAACCGGGATTTTTTATTATTCGAGTATCAGAAATTCTATTCTTTCATTTTTGTATCAGATGATGACTTTCAACCGTCACAAAAACCTTTTGAACGCATTGAGCCTCTTTACTTTGATGATTGGTGAAAACACCAACATCGGCAGACGAAAATTCCCAACCAATTGAACCCATTGAACTCATTGAACCTTTTGAACGTAAGGGTTGAAGACTTTCAACCCTTACGACATCTAAAACATCACACACCTCTTGTAAGGGTTGAAAGTCTTCAACCCCTACTTAAATTTCACCACCCTTACTATCTTCACTTCCTTACCTTGTTTTACTTCAAGCATGTAAGCACCCGCTTTCAAATCAGAACCTAAACTCAGATTTGAATTTGAAGAAACTTTTATGCTCTTGATAAAACGTCCCGTAAGATCCAACACTCGAACGAACACTTCTTCTGTACTTGCTGATTTCACTTGTACATTGAATTGACTCGTTGTTGGATTGGGATATACATTTACTTCCATTGAAGTTGATAACGTATTCGGCACTCTTGAAGTTGAAACATTTTTAGCAATGGGTGTACATCCGTTTTTAACTAGGTTTGATAGCTTTTGCGCTCTTGTTTTTCCATCACCACATAATGATGTATAAAGTAAGCGAATGCTATCTCCTACTCCTGCTGCTGCGTTGCTACTATATGTTACCGTTATGATTCTTGAAGTTACTTCGCCTGAATCTATCGTTCCTATTGAGCCAACAGTTCCGGTTGGTGTTGACCATAAGTAACCATTTGCAGCACCTATTGTAGTAGTTGCAACTGGCAATACCGCTGGTGCGATGTAACGATAAGTACGCGCATTACATACATCTGATTTCGTTTGCATGGTAATGCTTGCCGGTGCTGATGGAGCGCTCAATAATGTATTGGTTAATTTGCTCGATTTAATTGCACTATTTCCACAATCTGATGTGTAATACAATCTAATGCTATCGCCAGTTGCTGCAGCAGCATTTGATGTAAAGGTTACAACTATTTTTTGCGAATTTATCTCACCCGAATCTATCGTAGCAGAACCTGACAATGCTCCTACTAACGACCATACATAACCAGTGGCAGCGCCATTGTTTGTATTGGCTACAGATAAATTTGGAGCCGTGTAACGATATTTTCTTGCGCCACATACATTGGTTTGTACAGTACTAATCGTTATGATTGAAGGGGCTAAAGGTGCGTTAAGTTTTGTATTGGTTAATTTTAAAGCTCTTGGAATACTATTGCCACAACTAGATAAGTATTGCAATTTAATGCTATCGCCTGTTACGGCTGCAACATTGGTACTGAAACTTACCACTATCTTCTGCGAATT
>CANFUJ010000194.1 GCA_947450165.1 Chitinophagaceae bacterium | reverse complement strand
TCCATAAACAATCCAATTTTATATGAGTAACGCATTGTTTCGTAAAAAAAATATCAACAGCATTTTAGCTGAAGGTTCCGACAATTCACATGGTGGTGGAGGATTGAAACGTGTATTAACCGTAAAAGACTTGACCTTTTTTGGTATTGCGGCCATACTTGGTGCGGGCAGTTTTAGTAGTTTGGGTGGTGCGGTTTTTAATGGTGGCCCGGGCGTAATCGTGTTGTTTATCATTACTGGTATTGCTTGTGCGTTTACGGCTTTCTGTTACTCTGATTTTGCCAGTCGTATACCCGTTGCAGGTAGCGCTTACACATACGCTTATGCTAGTTTTGGCGAATTGTTTGCCTGGATTATTGGTTGGGCATTGATCATGGAATATTCAATTGGTAATATATATGTGGCTTATAGTTGGAGCGATTATTTTACTTCTTTCATGGAACGCATGAACGTGCATATTCCTGCATATTTGTCTACCAGTTATATGGAAGCAAAACATGGCATTGAATCTGGGAGTACAAATAAAGATGTTATTGCCGCTTGGAATAATGCGCCTGTTGTTAATGGGTTAAAAATGATATTGGATTTACCCGCACTAATCATCAATTTTTTAATTACGTATTTGGTGTATCGTGGTATCAAAGAAAGTAGAAATTTCAGCAATTTGATGGTTCTTTTAAAATTGGGTGTTGTGTTTTTAATTATTGTTGTGGGTGGATATCTTGTATTACATAATGGACTAACTACAAATTGGCTTCCTCAAAATGATGCTGGTGTAAAGTCCTTTATGCCCAATGGATTTAGTGGCGTGATGGCTGCAGTGGCTGGTGTATTCTTTGCCTATATTGGTTTTGATGCGGTAAGTGTACTTGCCGAAGAAAGTAAAGATCCGCAACGCGATTTGCCCAAAGGGATGATTTACTCTTTGGTGATTTGTACCGTAATTTATATTTTACTAACCTTGGTTTTGAGTGGTGCAGTTCATTACAAAAATTTTGAAGGAGTAGGAGATCCACTTGCATTTATTTTTGAGCCACAAAATTTGAACATTGGTTGGATGCAATTGCTTGTCTCTATTTGTGCAGTTGTAGCCATGACGAGCGTGCTATTGGTTTTTCAAATGGGACAACCTAGAATTTGGATGAGTATGAGTAGAGATGGTTTGTTACCTCCGGTTTTTCAAAAAATACATTCGAAATTTCAAACACCATCTTTTGCAACAATCGTAACGGGTTTTGTGGTAGGTGTTCCTATTATATTTACCGATAAAACTTTTGTACTTGATTTCACCAGTATCGCCACTTTATTTGCATTTGTGCTTGTTTGTGGCGGCGTTTTGCTTTTGCCAACTAAAGAAAAAGAGCCAGGGAAGTTTCATTTGCCATTTATTTCATCAAGATATATTTTTCCAATTTTAATTTTATTGACTATTGTTATATTAATTATTTTCCAACCTAACTATTTTTCATCTTTGTTTGATTTAAATGGAGATACTACTAATATTACATTCAACGTATCGTCATTAATTTTTTGGTATCTATGTATCATTTTATCAGGTGCAACAATAGTAAAAAATTGGTCGTTAATTCCATTGCTTGGGTTGGTTACTTGCTTGTATTTATTAACGGGAATGACTGCAATGAATTGGGCTTGGTTTGGCGGATGGCTTGTAATTGGATTGGTTGTTTATTTTTTATATGGGTATAAAAAAAGTAAACTGGCGTAATTGATAAATTTGTTGGTGATAACACCAACAAAGGCAAAGTAAATTGATTGTTGGTGATAACACCAACAAAGACAAAGACAAAAAATAACACAAATTGAAATACGAAGTAGGGGATAAAATAATTGTTTTGATTTCTGATGAAGAAGGAAAAGTAGTGGAAATCATAAACGAAAAAATGGTGATGATTGAAGTGCGTGGGGTGAAATTTCCTGCGTATATGGATCAGATTGATTTTCCTTATTTCAAAATGTTTACTCAGAAAAAAGTAGTTGAGAAGAAGAAGATCCATGTTGACAACATCAAAAAAGAAAAACAATCTACAAGGATTAAAACGGCTGATGGTGTTTTTATAAATTTTATTCCAGTTTATGATAAAGATATTTTTGATGACGATATTGTTGAAAAACTAAAAGTATATCTGATAAATTTTAACGAAGAAACCTATCAGTTTAAATATAATCTTGTTTTTGGTGGTGAATCTAGTTTTGATTTGGTGGGAAATGTTTACGGGTTAAGCGATTTCTATTTACACGATATCAATTTTGAAGATGTAAGTGATTCTCCAAGTTTTGAATTTGAGTTTTCTTTAGCCGATTCAAATCCTAAAAAAGCGCCTTATTTTGAAAGGTTATTAAAGTTGAGGGGCAAACAGATTTTTAAAAAAATTGAAGAGTTAAAAGAAACAGGAGCGGCTTCATTTTCATTTGAATTGTTTTTGAATTATCCAGATAAAGTTATAGAAGAAGAAAAGTTGGATTTATCCAAATTAAACAATGCCGGATTTAAGATTTACGATATCTCCAAAGTGAAGTCAAATCTACAACCCGCAAGAACAGTAGTTGATTTGCATATAGAAAAACTAACAGACAATTGGTCGCATCTTTCAAATTTAGAAATACTAGATATTCAGTTGAATAATTTTGAAAAATATTTTGAATTGGCTGTTTTACATCGACAAAATTCATTAGTAATCATTCATGGAGTAGGAGAAGGCAAATTAAAAAATGAAATACACGAATTGCTTAAACCAAGATCTGTTGTAAAGTCATTTGTAAACCAATATCATCACTTGTATGGATATGGTGCAACTGAGATATTCTTTAATGTGTAAATTGAATTATTTCAAACGTCTTTTCTTTATCATTCCACCTTTCATATCTTTTATACTCGTCATAAATACAAATGCATTTGGGTCGATTTTTTCAATCTCCTTTTTAAGCTTATTTACTTCAAGTCGTGTGATGATGGTGTAAACAATTTTCATATCGTATTTTTTATCTCCACTTTTACCAAAACCACGTTCTCCATTATACACCGTAACACCACGCCCCAATTCATGTGTAATCATATTTATTAATTCTTCTTCTTTAACTGAAATGATAGAAACTCCAGTATATTCCTCGATTCCTTCGATTAAAAAATCTACTGTTTTTGAAGCAGCAAAATAGGTGAGTATTGCGTATAGTGCTGTTTCGATAGATATTACCCAAGCTGCAATAGAAAATATAAAAATATTGATGACTAAAATTAAATCTCCAATTGAAATCCCCGTTTTTTTACTCATGGCAATGGCCAACACTTCTGTTCCATCAATAACAGCCCCGCCCCGCATGGTTAATCCGACACCAGCGCCAAGAAAAAAACCGCCAAAAACAGAAATGAGTAATTTGTCATTTGTAATATGTGGGTATGGGAAAATGGCAACGCAAATGGCCAAGCCTATGATGGCAAAACATGTTTTAATGGCAAATTCTTTACTTATTGTGTTTTTTCCAATTAAAATAAACGGGATGTTTATTAAAACAATAAGCAAGGGTAAATTGATTTCAAATATTTGATTGGCTAATAAGGATAAGCCCATTGTACCTCCATCAATAAAATGACTCGGCATTAAAAATCCTTTTAAACCAAAGCCAGCAGAGATAATGCCCAATAATATCAACAAAATATCTATGCAAATTGATTTTATGGATGAGGCTTTTTCTTTTGCTTTTTTAATATGCAAAAATTTATTTTCAGCTAATTCAGGCTGAGAAATTGCAATTTTATTTTTAATAATGCCAATAACTTTTTTTTTCATTTACTTTTCTTTACAATTCAAACTTCATCAAATAGACTAGAAAATCTTTTTTTAAAATTAAGCTTTTAAAAGTAGTTTCAATATTTTCACTTTTTACTTTTTATCCGCCACGACGGACAGGCTTTTTAATTTTTTCAAACATTCATTTCCTTAAAAGATAATTTGACATACATTTACAATACTATCAGCCGGTTATCGCTCTGTTTAATCAGAGAGGAAAGTCCGGACAGCAAAGGGCAGCATACCGGTTAATGGCCGGCTTCTTTTTGCAAAAAAGGAAAGAGAAAGTGCCACAGAAAATAACTGTCTCAATTTATTGGGATGAGGGTGAAAACGTGAG
>CANFUJ010000193.1 GCA_947450165.1 Chitinophagaceae bacterium | reverse complement strand
ATGAAAGTTGCTGCTCAAAATTTATATGCCGCATTGCACCGATTAGACAATTGCAATTTGGATGTCATAATTGCTGAAAAATTTCCTGACAAAGGATTAGGAAAGACAATTAATGATCGACTTGAAAGAGCAGCTAAAAAATCATAACTATTTTGAAAAAAAATGGTGTAATATTTTAAAGATTTTTAAATGAAAATATATTTTACGAAAAAGGCATTATTGTTAAATCAAACAAAGAAATATTAAATAGACTATTATGAACCTTCATCTACTTGTAGAAAATCTCACAAACCCAGCATTGCTTTTTTTTGTATTGGGTATTCTTGCTGTTTATCTAAAAAGTGATTTAGAAATTCCACACAATTCATCAAAATTCATCTCACTGTATTTGCTTTTTGCTATAGGGTTTAAAGGAGGTCAGGAACTATCACACGAAAATTTAACCAGTGAAGTAGCATGGTCTATGTTATTTGGAATTGGAATTTCATTAATTATTCCACTTTATTCATTTTTTATTTTGAAGAAAAAATTGAATGTATTTGATGCTGGGGCAATTTCCGCTGCTTATGGCTCTGTAAGTGCAGTAACATTTGTAACAGCAGTTTCTTATTTAGAAGCTCAACAATTAAATCTTCATGGACATATGGTGGCGATAATGGCCTTAATGGAATCGCCAGCAATCATCATTGGTTTGTATTTAATTTCTGTTTTTAATAAAGATTATAATAGCAGCATCAATAACAAATCATCTGTTATTAAACATTCATTTACAAACGGAAGTGTTTTGCTCATTCTTGGGAGTTTGATTATCGGATATATAGCCAATGCCAAACAAGCCGAGGGAATAAAACCATTTACAAATGACCTATTTAAAGGATTTCTAGCCATATTTCTTTTAGACATGGGCATAACAAGTGGAAAGAAGTTAAAATCATTTTTCGCTTTGGGATGGTTCCCTGTTTTTTTTGCTATTATAATTCCTTTGATTAACGGTTGCGTTATTGCCATTTTCAGTCAGTTTGTTACACATGATATCAGCAATAGGTTTATGTTTGCTATTTTGGCTGCCAGTGCTTCTTACATTGCTGTACCAGCTGCAATGAAAGTATCTGTGCCTAAAGCAAATCCCGGACTTTTTTTACCAATGGCGCTTGCCGTTACATTTCCAGTAAACATTACAATTGGAATGCCACTTTATTTTCTTATCGTACAGCATACATGATCTAATATTTAGAAATTTAAAATAATTCTTGAATTGATTTTTTTATTTGGAAAACATAATTGATTTAATTTTCATAACTTAACAAAAATTAGTCATTATGGTATTTTTAATCTCTTCCATTACACCGGTAGTTATTTTCATGTTTTTGATATACAACAAAGACAGCATTAAAGAACCAATTGGTTTGTTGATGAAATGTTTTTTTGGAGGGTTTCTTTGTATAATTATTGATTTAATAATAGTAAAACTTATCTCTCCAATTGGTACTGGATTTAGTTCCGCTTTTGGCAAATCGTTTTTTGAGGCTTTTCTTCAAGCTGGTTTTCCGGAAGAGCTTTCCAAATTAATTATCCTTTATTGGATTGTTTGGAAACACAAAGATTTTGATCAACATTTTGATGGAATAATTTATGCTGTTTTTGTTTCTATGGGATTTGCTTTGGTTGAAAATTTATTGTATGTATCTCAAGGAGGGACAAGTGTTGCATTAGCTCGTGCAGTTCTTGCTGTGCCTGGACATGGATTTTTTGGAGTGGCAATGGGATATTACTTTTCTTTGGCTAAATTTCATATAGGACCTAAGAAAAATGAATTCATGTTAAAATGTTTTTTAGTTCCTGCTATTCTTCACAGCTTGTATGATTTTGCATTGATGTATGCAGGTAACTCTGCTGACAATCCATTATTGGCTGTACTTTTAATGATTTCATTTACTTTCATCGTAATTGCCATATGGAAACGTGGTTTAAAAAAAGTGGAGTTACATTATCAAAAGGATAAGTTTGATGCGGAGCGTAATTAGGTTTAAATCGCTGCGCTGGTTTAATACGCTATAATGGTTTAATTTGCTGCGCTGGTTTAAGACACTTCGTTGGTTTAACACGCTTCGTTGGTTTGAAACATGAAACAAAATTTCATAACTTTTTATAGCTCTAACCTCTTGAAAGTCAAAACACTCTTCGTAAGGGTTGAAGATTTTTAACCCCTACAACATCTCAAACGTATTTCATCGCCTGTTCAATAATTTCATCCATTGAAATTGCAGAATGCGTTTCTTCGTAAATACATTCGCCATTTTTGATTAGCAAAATTTGTGGAGACTGATGATGTACGCCAAACTGTTCTGCTATTTTATTGGAAATTTCTCGATATTGAAGTAAATCGAGGTAATGGAATTGAATTTGTTCTGGAAACCCACTTCGTTCTAGTCTAGTTTTAGCCATTATACTGATTGAACAACGAGTGCTATGCTTGAAAATTGCTTGTGGTTGTTTATACGAAGTTTCAATCAATTGTTCTAATTGATTGAAATCATTTAATGTTATCCAATTCATAATAAAAATTAACGATAAAGCATTTGTTGTGCTGGACAACCTACTCTTCTGCTTCCGCATGAAGTAAGTACAATGGTGAAGGCTGATAACAATAATGCGAATAAAATGATTTTTTTCATATTGTATGATTTTTCAAAGTCAAATATAAGATTTATTTGTAAGAACGAAATTCATTTCTATTTATTACATTTGAATCAAATTACTTTTTTAACACAACAATTTTAAAATATGTTATCCCTAGTCCGCCCAATTGCTTTTCTTGATTTAGAAACTACAGGTGTAAATTTATCTACAGACAGAATTGTGGAAATTGCCATAGTAAAAATAATGCCCGACAACTCACGTCAGGTTAAGCGTAAACTGCTTAATCCCGAAATGCAAATCCCTACCGCTTCTAGTGACATTCACGGCATAACCAATGAAATGGTAAAAGATGCACCAACATTCAAACAAGCAGGAAACGAGATCAAACAATTTTTACAAGATTGCGACCTTGGAGGCTATAATAGCAATCGTTTTGATATCCCGATTTTAATGGAAGAATTTTTACGTGCTGGCATGGATGTAGATTTGAGCAACAGAAGAATGATTGACGTACAGCATATTTTTTATTCGATGGAACCGCGCACCCTTTCAGCAGCATATAAATTTTATTGTCAAAAAGAATTGATCAATGCCCATAGTGCAGAAGTTGACATCAATGCAACTATTGAAGTATTTATGTCGCAATTGGAACATTATAATCAACTCGGAAATACCGTTGATTCAATACTTGGTGTAATTGGAGAAGAAAAAATTGTAGATTATGCGCGTCGTTTTTCTTTTGATGATAAAGGTGTAGAAGTTTTTAATTTTGGAAAGTACAAAGGCAAATCGGTTAGTGATGTACTGAAAAGCGAACCACATTATTACGACTGGATGATGCGTGGTGATTTTCCGCTACACACTAAGCAAAAATTAACCGAAATCATGAATCGATCTATTCTAAAATCAAATTAATTATCCTCAAAAATTATATTGCTCAAATTATCTTGTTATTTTAGCAACCAAAACTTAATCGTTGGAAAAAATCGTTATCATACCAACCTATAATGAAAAGGAAAACATCGAAGCAATTATTGCTGCGGTTATTGATTTAAATCAAAATTTCCATGTGCTAATTATTGATGATGGTTCACCTGATGGCACAGCCAATATAGTTAGAAGTCTTTTTCCAAATTACCCTGGTCAATTATTTTTAGAAGAAAGAAAAGGAAAGTTGGGTTTAGGAACTGCCTACATTCATGGCTTTAAATGGAGTTTACAAAAAGGCTACCAATTTATTTTTGAGATGGATGCTGATTTTTCACATAATCCTGTTGATTTAATTCGTTTACATCAAGCTTGTTTGGATGGTGCAGATGTTTCGGTTGGCTCAAGATATGTAAAAGGAGGAGCATTGAAAAACTGGCCAGCAGATCGAATTTTCATTTCAAAAGGCGCTTCTTTATACACCAGAATCATTACATGGATGCCCGTTATGGATCCTACTGCTGGATTTGTTTGCTATAAAAGATCTGTTTTAGAAAAAATAAATTTAGACGCGATACGATTTATCGGATATGCTTTTCAAATTTATATGAAATTTACCGCTTGGAAACTTGGATTTAAAGTAACAGAGGTTCCCATTACATTTACGGATAGAAAGTTGGGGGCTAGCAAAATGAGTAAAGGCATTATTCAAGAAGGCATTTTTGGCGT
>CANFUJ010000192.1 GCA_947450165.1 Chitinophagaceae bacterium | reverse complement strand
TGTCAATCCTGCTGAATCTGACGAACAATCTGAAGAGGAAGAAATCAATGAAATCATCATTGAAGAAACTACTGAAACTAATATTGAAATTGTAGAAACGCCTCTTTCTGACGAAACGGAGGGTGAATAGTGGTTTAAGGCGCTTCGCTGGTTTAATGGTTTATTGTTTGGTGTTTGGTGTTGGAAGTACTTTCCATTTATTCTTCTTACTCTTTTATAAAAAAAATTATTATTATTTGCGCTCTTTGCTCCTTTGTGAGCTTTGCGTGAAAGTTAAATTATTTAGGCATTTTAAACTTCCATTTTTTAGATTTTTTTCATAGCCAACGGTTTCAACCGTGGGTGGAAGAAATAGCCCGGTTTGAAACCGGAAATTCTTATAAACACCGGTTAGAAACCGGCGCTAGTTGGAAACAGTTGCCAATAGTGGAACGAAATGCCAACCTTTTGAACTCATTGAACAAATTGCACCTTTTGAACCTTTAATAAGATCCCCTTTGAAGATTGGTGAAAACTCCAACATCGGCAGACGAAAACTCCCAACGTCTTAAACCTCTTAAACGTTTTAAACCTCTTTTACACCGCCACATTAAAATCCCTCAACGCATCGTTCAAACTGGTTTTTAAATCTGTACTTGCTTTTCTTTTACCAATGATTAAAGCGCAACTTACTTGATAATCTCCTGCTGGAAATGTTTTTGTGTAACTGCCTGGAATAACGACACTTCGTTCTGGCACATAACCTTTCATTTCAATTGGCTCTGCCCCACTTACGTCTATTATTTTTGTGGACTGCGTAAGTACTACATTGGCGCCTAATACGGCTTCTTTTCCAACATGCACGCCTTCAACTACAATGCAACGGCTACCAATAAAACATCCATCTTCTATAATTACAGGACTTGCTTGTAATGGCTCTAAAACACCACCAATTCCAACGCCACCACTCAAATGAACCTGCTTTCCAATTTGCGCACAACTGCCAACAGTCGCCCATGTATCTACCATTGTACCTTCATCCACATATGCACCTATATTTACGTAAGATGGCATCAATACTACATTTCGAGCGATAAATGCTCCATAACGAGCAACAGCATGTGGCACTGCCCTTACGCCCAATTCTTTATAATTGGATTTTAATTTCATCTTATCATAAAACTCAAACGGAGGCAATACATAAGTCTCCATTTGCTGAATTGAAAAATACATTAATATCGCTTGCTTTACCCATTCATTTACAACCCAACCATTTGCTGTTGGTTCAGCTACACGTAATTCTCCTTTATCTACTTTTTCTATCACCGCACGTACACCATCCGAATATTTTACATCTTTTAATAACTCCCTATCGTTCCAAGCTGCTGAAATAATATCTTGCATATTTAATTATTTTTTGCGAATATAAACAATTGACCTCATGATTCAACTCTGTTTCAATACCATTATTTTTGTTGTATAATTTTAAAATATGAATATTGGTTTCGATGCTAAACGGGCTTTTCACAATAATACCGGATTGGGTAATTATAGCCGCACTCTTATTCATTCGCTCCATGCATTTTATCCCGAAAATGAATATTATTTATTCAACCCAAAAAAATCAAACCGATATAAAATCTTAGGACAACACCTTCATGAAATTTTGCCTACTTTCTTTTTTGATAAATTATTTTCATCGCTTTGGAGAAGCCATCGGGTTATAAAAAATCTCAAAGAATTAAACATCGATGTATATCATGGATTGAGTCATGAAATTCCTTTTGGCATTGAAAAAACAAATATCAAATCGATTGTAACCATTCACGATTTAATCATATTCAGACACCCCGAACATTATAAAAAAATTGATGTGCGCATTCATGAAAAAAAAATCAAGTATGCTTGTGAAAATGCAGACCACATTATTGCTATAAGCGAACAAACAAAAAAAGACATCATCAATTTCTTTAACATCGACGAGAAAAAAATAAGTGTTTGTTATCAGAGTTGTGACAAGAAATTTGAACAAAGAATTAGTAGACAAGAAATCAATTTGGTAAAACAAAAACTGGGTTTACCAGAACAATATTTTTTGTATGTTGGGTCCATTACAGAAAGAAAAAATCTGTTGAGCATTTGCAAAGCCATGCTAATTAATAAAGACGAATTAAATATTCCTTTGGTTGTAATAGGAAATGGCAAGAAATATAAAGAAGAAGTAAAATCATTTCTTCAACAACATCATCTTTCGGCATCTGTAATTTTTTTATCAGACAATGAAATTGCAAAAACGACGCCTGAAAGTATTTCTGGAGATTGTTTTCCGGCTATCTATCAAGCAGCAACTGCATTGGTTTATCCATCATTATTTGAAGGATTTGGCATTCCCATTTTAGAAGCATTATGGAGCGAAACACCCGTTATTACATCAAACACCTCTTGCTTACCCGAAGCTGGTGGCGAAGGTGCTTATTATGTTGATCCATTAAACGCAGAAGAAATTGCTTTAGGTATGACAAAAATATTTCAAAACAAATCGCTTGCTGATGAAATGAGAAAAAAAGGAAAGTTACATGCAATGAATTTCACTCCAGAAAAATGTGCCACTTCGGTAATGAATGTTTATAAAAAATTATGATGCTATTCAAAAATGATATAGAACAATGCTTAACCGTTTTAGAAAACGGAGGCATTATCCTTTATCCCACAGATACCGTTTGGGGTATAGGTTGCGACGCTACAAATGAAAATGCTGTTGCTAAAATTTATGCTTTAAAAAACAGAATCGAATCGAAAAGCATGATTATTTTGCTAGCTGATGAATCTGAAATTTTGCATTATACATCGCCTCAAACAAATCAAATTTTTGATTATTTAAAAGGCATACATAAACCTGTTACAGTTATCTATCCCAATGCAAAAAATCTGGCCAAAAACATCATCAACTCAGATGGAACCGTAGGCATTAGAATGGCAAAAGATGATTTTTGTAAAGCATTGATTCATGCATTTGGAAAACCGATTGTGTCTACTTCTGCAAATGTTTCGGGATACCCATCACCCGGACTATTCTCTGATATTGATGTCCAAATAAAATCAGGCGTTGATTATGTTGTACAATATCGTCAAGATGATGATGATCCTAAGTCACCAAGTACCATCATTAAAATTAATGAGGATGGAGATATTGAAATAATAAGGCATTGATGAAATCTAGATTTTTCCCATCCTAAAAACAATCACCTTCTAAGTTTGAAACCCTGGGCTGAATTAAAAGAAGTTCCTAAATAGGAATTAAAAAATGTGGACTATTATATTTCCCTATTAATTCTTACTTATTGAATGTCCGAAAATTTATTTGTTAGCTCACTGTTTCAAAAGTGGGTACATAATAGTTTTAAAAAAAAACACGGCATAAACCATGGGTTTTTTATTCTTTACATTTTTATTTGAACCTAATTCAAAAAAGCTGAATTAAAACATTTTCAATCCAATACCAATATGAATAGATTGATTTTTCCAATTTTCTTTGTTTGAAATCTCGTTCATATTTGTAAGCCCAATTTGGTAACGTGCATAAACTCTCACCTTGTTGAATTTCAATTGAATGCCTGAAACTAATGCAAAATCACCTGACTTAAATGCTTTTTCTGTATTGGATTTTACAGATAAATTGGTATTAGATAGTATGCCATAACGAGAACCAACTTGTAATTTAACTTTATCGCTAAGTTTGAAGTTGAATAAAATCGGAATGTTTATATATCCGAATTTTATTTGTTTTATATTAGCTCGAATATCGTAAAGTATTGTATCCAAAGAATTGCCTTTTTTCATGATAGCTGCGCTATAATAAAGTTCTGGCTGTATGCTAATACCTTTGCTTATTTTTATTTCTGAATATGCTCCTAAGTGATAGCCATAAGCAAATTGTTTTTTAAATGAGACGCCAGAAATCTGTTGAACATCAGCGCCACCTTTTATTCCCAATTCAAATTTTTGAGCAAATAATAAGTTTGTAAACAAAACGAAAAAAGCAAAAAAAGTGATTTTTTTAGACATAAAATAAAATTTAATTGTTTTAAAAAATGGTGCAAATTCGGTTTGAATGAATTAAGTAATAAAACAAAATTAATAGATAAAAAATAAGAAAATCATGCTTTTTATCAGAAACACTATTAATTTCAAAAATAAAAATGTAGATTTGCGGCGTAATTAAAAAACTGAGAAATTACATGACGTGCTCAGTTGCTGTTGAATAAAGGCTCTATGCAGCCTTTCAAAATAAAGTTAATCTTTCTCCCAACGGCCCGAAGCATAACATGTGA
>CANFUJ010000191.1 GCA_947450165.1 Chitinophagaceae bacterium | reverse complement strand
TTTTATCCATTTTGTGGATTGCTTATGGTTAACAAATTGCAGAGTTTATATAAAACACGTGCACCCACATTTTCATCCCATTCGTCGTGGCTCACCCCTACTTCATTCAAATCAAATCCAATTATTTTTTTTCCTGAAAGATGCAATTTGTTGAGTAAATAAAATACTTGTTCTGTTTCAAAACCGCCTTGCACGGGCGTACCGGTATGCGGACATAATTTAGGATCAAGTCCATCAATATCAAAACTCACAAAAACATGTTGTGGCAAATTGGCAACAATTTCATCAACGATTTTCTTCCAAGTATCTCCTTCGTATTGGCGATGTTTGATATCTCTATCAAAATAAGTCACCACCCTTTCATTGCTATTATTGATATAATTCAACTCTTCTTCGCAATAATCACGGATACCTACTTGAACCAGCTTTTTAATGGCTGGGATATTTTCTAAAGCGTTATACATTATTGAAGCATGAGAGAAATTAAATCCTTCGTAAGCTTTTCTTAAATCGCAATGTGCATCTATTTGCAAGATTCCAAATTCTGGAAATTTGTCAGCCATTGCCTTGAAAAATCCAAATGGTGTGCTATGGTCTCCACCCAATAAAGCAACAAGTTTGTCTTTTTTTAACAAAGCCGAAGTTTGTTCGTACACCCAATCGTTTAAAAACAAACTGCCTTGATTGATTTCTTTAAGCGTTTTGGTCATAAACTTGTTGTTTTCCACCAATTCACCTTGAGCTATGTAATTAATATATAGTTCAGCCTCTTTTCTGAGATAATCACTTTTGGTAAGGATTTTCTTATCGGGCATGCGCATATAAAACCCTTCCTTCCATGCATCTGTATATTCTGGATCATACAAATCTACTTGTAAACTTGCTGTAAAAATATGATCTGGAGCCCTTGCTGTGCCTGCGTTATAACTAACGGTAACCTCCCATGGAATGGGCAAAATAACCAATCGAGCATCGCTTTCTGAAAAGGGAAGTCCGAAAATATTATTATTGGGATTACCAACGGAATTGGGGTCGAAAGCGGAAAGATCTGCCATGATATTGATTTGAAAAATTCGGGACAAAGATAATTGAACAATTTTTTATCCGTTAAAAAAAATCTAGAATCTAATACTCTATTTCTTTTAATTACCTTTGGACCCGAAAATGCTTTAAAAATAAAAATTCAAAAGTAAAAAGTAGAAAAAATAAAATCTAGGTTTTGTAATTGCCACTATGGAGTACATCATTTTTGATTTTTAACTTTTGACTTTTAACTTAAACATCATCTCATGAAACGTACACATATCATTATTTTAATTGGCATTGTAGCTTTAATTATTGGCCTATTGGTTTTTTCAGTTGATTTTTCAACTTATGACACCATTAATTCTGCAAAGAAAAAGCAAGGAAAGTTCGTTCATTTAATTGCAAAATTGGATAAATCGGAGCCAATCACTTACGACCCGATAAAAAATCCCAATTACTTATCTTTTTATGCCGTTGATAGTTTGGGTGGGAAAACGCAAGTTATTTATCATAACAGCAAACCTGGTGATTTGGAAAAAAGTGAGCGTATAGTATTAAAAGGAAAGATGGAAGCAGATCATTTCGAGTGTCAGGATATTCTTTTAAAATGTCCGAGCAAGTATAAAGACGATAAAAAGATGCTTGAAAAAGAGATGAAAGATCAAACAACAAAAAACTAAACCTAGTTTAATTAAACAATTGCAATGATAAAATTCGAAGGGGAACATTTATTACCTGGTCAAATTGGACATTTTTTTATAATATTAGCATTGATGTCTTCGCTGGTTTCTTTGATATCTTTTGGTGTAGCATCTACAAGATCAGATTTTTCTCAAAAAAACGATTGGTTGAAGTTTGGGAAAATAAATTTCACCATACATTTTGTTAGCATCATTGTTGTATTTGCAACAATATTTTTCATTTGCTATAACCATTACTTCGAGTATATGTATGCGTATAAGCATGCATCTAAAGAATTAGAATCAAAGTTTTTATTGGCTTGTATTTGGGAAGGACAAGAAGGTAGTTTTTTACTATGGTCGATTTGGCATGCCGTATTAGGGATGTTTATCATTTATAACAAAAGGGAAGAACATCATAGCATTTGGAAAGCGCCAGTAATGTCAGTAATAAGTTTAGCTCAGCTTTTTTTAATGTTCATGATTTTAGGCATTTATTTCTTTGGTGTACGAATAGGAAATAGTCCATTTACATTTACGAGAAATGAAATTCCTGCGCCTATATTTTCACAACCCAACTATTTAACTTTTATAAAAGATGGAATGGGGTTGAATGTTTTGCTCCGTAATTATTGGATGGTCATACACCCGCCTATTTTGTTTTTGGGATTTGCATCAACAATAATTCCTTTTGCTTTTGCTTATGCGGGATTACAAACAAAACGATTTGGCGAATGGATAAAACCTGCGATGCCATGGGCTTTGATGAGTGCTTGCGTTTTAGGCGTGGGCATTATGATGGGCGGTAAATGGGCTTATGAATCATTAAGTTTTGGTGGATATTGGGCTTGGGATCCTGTTGAAAATGCTTCATTAGTACCATGGTTAATATTAATAGCAGGTATTCACACCATGCTAATTTTCAATGCAACAGGACGATCATTAAGGGCAAGTTATTTGTTTGCCATGCTCACATTTATATTTGTATTATACTCAACTTTTTTAACCCGAACAGGCATACTTGGCGACACTTCAGTTCATGCATTTACAGAAGCAGGAAAAGCCATCAATATTATGATTGGGCTTTATGTACTTTCATTTGCAGTGCCCATATTTATTTTATTTTTTAAACATTATAAAAACATTCCGGCAATTCATACTGAAGAAGAAACCAGCTCAAGAGAATTTTACATGTTTATTGGATCGTTGCTTCTTTTCTTATCAGCAATGTTTATCATTTTAATTACTTCGATACCTGTTTATAGCAAAACGCCTTTATTAAAGGACTTAATCATCAGCCTTCATAAAGGACCATTGGCAATGCCAGAGGATGCAGAATTTTTGTACAACAAGGTTATGATTATGGTATCGGTTTTTATTGGCATTTTAACCGCAGTCTCACAATACCTTAAATACAAAAATACCAATCGTGAATATTTGATGAGCAAGATAAAATATCCATTCATTGCTACAATTATTATAGCTACTTTGCTTTTTATATTTTACCCCATACAATACAACAAACATGGTATAGGATTTTTAGTAGCCATTTATATTTCATTATTCTTTTCAATATATGCTGCAATTTCTAATGGAATGTATATTTCATTGGTATTAAAAAACAATCTAAGATCAGCTGGTGCTGCAATTGCCCATGTTGGATTTGCAGTGATGATTATAGGTATGTTGATTTCGAGCAGTAATAAATTGATTATCAGTGACAGTAAAGTAAATGGCATAAACGTTCCCATTGGAAAAGATCCAATGTCGAAAAAAGAGGAAGACCCTACAGAAAATCTAACCTTAATCAGAGAGGTTCCAACCAAAATGGGCGATTATCAGGTTTCTTATTTGAAAGATTCGAGCGGGCACGAAAAAGGTAGAAATTTTTATCTACTTAATTTCGAAAAAAAGGATAAAGCGACATCCAAAGTAGAAGAAAGATTTGTATTAAAGCCAGATGTATACCTCATGAAAAACAACAATATGAGTAGTAATCCAGATACTAAATCATATTTGACCAAAGATATTTTTACCTACATATCATTTGCGCTCAATAAAGAAAATAAAGCAGATACAGCTCAATTTAAAATCATCGAAATTGGCGAAGGCGAAAAAAGTTACTACAGCAATGGCTATTTCGAATTGAAAAAAGTAGAAAAAAATCCAGCCAATTCGAAATACAAATTTGGAAAAAATGATATTGCATTACAAGCAGAAATACAATTTACAAGTAAAGACAGCATGCATTTCGACGCAAGTCCAATGATTGTTGCGGATAGTTTTGGTATTTTACAAATAGACGATACAGTATATGCACAAAATTTATTTGTGAAATTTGCTGGAGTAAGCGATAACCATAAAATAAAACTCGGGATAAAAGAATCTGATCAACTCATTGACTTCGTAACTGTAAAATCTTACGTTTTCCCTTATATCAACTTGGTTTGGTTGGGATTGATTATAATGGCTATGGGCTTATTAATGAGCTCGTTATTTAGAGCAAAGTTTTCAAATCGACTATCTGGTATTATTCTGTTGTTGGCTTTTATTGGATTGTTTTATATGTTTCTGCTAGCGAATTAAGGATATAATTGTATTTGATGATTGGTTCGAACATGAACAAGAATCCTCGAAGTTGAAATGCTTTCAGCATTTTTTT
>CANFUJ010000190.1 GCA_947450165.1 Chitinophagaceae bacterium | reverse complement strand
CATCAGAAGCAAAAGGTTTATACGCAAAAGCAAAAGACAAAAAAATTCAACCTTCAGAATTTACAGGCAATACATTTACCATTTCTAATTTAGGTATGATGGATATCGAAGAGTTTACAGCCATCATCAATCCTCCAGACAGCTGTATTTTGGCTGTTGGAAAAATAAAAGAAGTTGTGGTTAAAAAAGGCGAAGGGTTTGGTGTATCAAACTTCATGAAAGTAACATTAAGTTGTGATCACAGAAGTGTTGATGGTGCAGTGGCAGCCAGCTTTTTACAAACACTCAAAAAATTCATAGAGAACCCAGTAACCATGCTGGTATAATATCTTAAAAGGCGGTTTATCCGCCTTTTTTTATGCCTAAACATTTAATATGCAGCACATAAATGAAAATCAATCCATCGTTTTATTTGATGGCGTTTGTAATTTATGTAACTCAGCTGTAGCGTTTATCATTAAACGAGATAAGAAAAAAATATTTAAACTCTCCCCATTACAAAGCAGTTTAAGTGAGGAATTAAACCAGGAATTCCATTTTAATCAGCTTCAATTAAATAGCATTGTTTTAATAGAAAACAACAAAGTATATTATAAATCTACTGCAGCATTAAGGATTGTAAAAAAGCTAAGCGGACCTATCAGACTCCTATATATTTTTATTTTTATCCCGCCATTTATAAGAGATGCCGTTTATATGGTCATTGCAAAAAACAGATACCTTTGGTTTGGGAAAACGAGTTGTGAGGTAACAAACGTTTGAGAGGTTTGGGAGTTTTCTGAAGTTCAAAAGGTTCAATGAGTTCAATGGGTTTAAAAGGTTGGACCATCCCTTTATTTTGTCTGCTTCCACTTCCTTATTCATTATTTTTAATTTATTATTTATTATACTAATTAGTCCAATTCCCTAAGGTTAAATGAACGATTAACCTTCCGAAATGCAACACCAAACACCAAACGCCAAACGTTTTAATTATACTCCAAACGAAACGTATTGAATGCTAAAAATGGAACACGCTTCCAACCATTAAACGATTAACCCGTTAAACCAGCGCAGTGATTTAAAATGTATAACACCCATCTTCCAAAAAAAGTCCACCCTCACATAATAAATCGCCATTCGCTTGCGTTATAGTGTAGCAATTCTCTCTTTTTTGGGAAGATTGCCATTAATTTAACCTAAATATACCTGATATGAAAACCTTAAAACAAATCATTTTTGTATTATTCATTGGCCTTTGTGGTGCCTCTGCACAAGCTCAAAAGTCAAAAGACGTAAAAAAATCTCTTTTTACAGAATTTCCTGGAAGTATTGAAATTTCAAAAAATACATTAAAAAACACATTGGTTTCAATGCCAGGTCAATTGGTTTCAATTCCGTTTAATGAAAAATTCATTTTTACTGGAAAAGTACTTAGCAATGAAATGAAATATGCTGATTTGCAAACAATGGTTATCAAATCTGAACAGTTTCCAAATACACTTTTTCAACTTTCTAAAATATTAAATAAAGACAATTCCATTTCATACGTTGGAAGAATCATGAACAATGAAGCTTTGGAAGTTTATGAAATTAAAAGCTATTTGGCGGATAATTACAGCTTGCAAAAAATAGATTTAGATAGAATACTTCAAGATTGTAGCTATTAATCTCATAATTTAAAAAATTCATATCCTATAAAAACAAACCGATGAAAAACTTTACGAAATCAATTTTAGTTATTTTAATAGTCCTTTCGGCAAATTATGCATTTGCATTGCCTAAATTAAACAGTCTTACCTCTGCAACCGCAACCATATTTTTAGACTTTGATGGACAAACCGTTTCAAGTGCATATTGGAATGCTGGAAATAAATTGTATTGTGTAGCACCGTCATTGACGGATGCACAAATCACAGAAATATTTCAACGTGTATCTGAAGATTATCGTCCTTTTAATGTTAACATCACTACAGATTCTACAAAATTTTTATCTGCACCATTAACAAGAAGAATAAGAATTATTATTACGCCAACAAGTAGCTGGAAGCCAAATGTTGGTGGTATTTCATTTGTAGGTTCATTTACTTGGGGTGATGATACGCCTGGTTTTGTATTTTCTGATCGTCTAGGACCAAACAATACCAAATTCATAGCAGAATGTTGCAGTCATGAAAGCGGACATACTTTGGGATTATCACATCAATCTAAATACAATTCAGATTGCACATTAGCAGAAACGTATAGTTCAGGAAACGGAACAGGTGAAATAGGATGGGCGCCAATTATGGGAAATAGTTACAATAGAAATATGACTGGTTGGAATAACGGCCCAACACCTTATGGATGTGCTAACACACAAGATAATTTAAGCATCATTACCAATGCAAATGGATTTGGATACCGTACAGATGATTATACTGATTCTTTGGATGCGAATTCATACACATTAAGCAGTACTTCTTTTAGCAACGACGGAATTATTACAACCAATAACGATAAAGATGTATTTAGAATTCAATTCACGCAAAGTTCAACACTTCATATTGATGCGACTCCATTCAGCAACGGAGTTGGAAACAGTGGATCAAATCTTGACATCAAAATGTTGTTGTATAATGAATCAAAACAATTAATCAGAACTTACGATCCATTAACATCACTATCTGTTAGTTTGGACACTACGTTAAAAACTGGTATTTACTATTTTGTTTTAGATGGCACTGGAAATGCAAACGCTAATAATTACAGCAGCATTGGATCTTATACGATGACTGGATTTAGAAGTGCTTTACCAATAACTAAAGTATCATTAAGTGGTAGCGTAATAAAAAATGCGCATCAATTAAATTGGGATATCATTACAGATGAACCTTTACAAAAATTAGAAATTGAAAGTTCATTAAATGGAGAGCGTTTTAGTAAAATTTCGACGATAACAAATGAATCAAAAATATTTACAAGCACGCCTACAGATAATAACAACAGGTTTTATCGTTTAAAAGCAACATCAGTTTATAATCAAATCATGTATTCTAATGTTATTTATCTAAAAGGTATAGAAAGTAAAATAAAAGCATTTACAATTAGCAATTTTGTATCTGATAAAATTTCATTAACTGCTAACGAAAACTACCAATACAAACTAATGGATAATTATGGTAGAGTATTGGAAATTGGAAGCGGATATAAAGGGAATCAACAGATCAATATGATTGGAAAGAGTGCGGGTATTTATTTCTTACAGATTTTTGGAACAACACAAAAAATGACAGAACGCATTGTTAAACAATAAAATTCAACTTTTAAAAAATGAAAAGCCGGCTTCGATAGTCGGCTTTTTTGTTTTGGGAACATAAAGATTTTTCGACGCAAAGGCTCAAATGCGTTGAAACACGAAGACGCGAAGGCACGAAGTTATTTTATAAAACAAAGAAGATAATAAATGGAAGATATTCCAACCTTTTGAATAATTTCTCTACGAGAATTATTTTTTGACACGAAGTCACAAAGACACAAAGGCACGAAGTTTTTTTTAAAACAAAGAAGGTAATAAATAGAAGATACTTCCAAACTTTTGAATAATTTCTCTGCGAGAATTATTTTTTGACACGAAGCCACAAAGACACAAAGGCACGAAGTTTTTTTAAAACAAAGAAGGTAATAAATGGAAGACATTCCAACCTTTTGAATAATTTCTCTACGAGAATTATTTTTTGACATGAAGTCACAAAGACACAAAGGCACGAAGTTTTTTTAAAACATAGATGCTCATAAATGGAAAACACCTCCAATTTTTGTAGGGGTTGAAAATCTTCAACCCTTACAAAACCTTATAAACATCTCAATCGTCTTTAACCTCTCAAACCTCCTCTACTGAATAACCACTTTTCCTGTTTCTAAAACTTCTCCACTAGCATCCGTAAGTGACAAAGCATACACACCTGAACTCAAATGTGAAGCGTCGACATCCATGATTTGATATGATGCTGTAACTACAAATGATTGCTTGTATACTCTTGCTCCTTTTGCATCATAAATAGTGATGGTTCTAGGCAACGCATTATAAGGCACTCCCTCAAATCTTACTTTAAACTTACCATTGTTCGGATTAGGGAAAATAAATGTGTAGGTTAAGATAGTATCTCTGACATTGATGTTTTCTGAACGATTAACACAGCCATTTAAATCAACCACAGATACACTATAATTGCCTACAGAAGCAGAAGTGACATTTATTGTACTTGAGTTTTGTCCTGATACCAAAGTTCCATTGTTGTACCAATTGTAAGTGTTAACACTAGAATTTACACTTGCCGTTAAATTTATATTTTGTCCTGGGAAAATAACAGTAGAAGGCGAAGCTGTTATAGAAATTAAAGGCAATTGATTTACAGTAAGCGTAGCCACATTTGAATTAACACTAGCACATAAATTTGTTATTACTACCCTGTATTTATAATTGTTCATTGAATAAGTTACATTGTT
>CANFUJ010000189.1 GCA_947450165.1 Chitinophagaceae bacterium | reverse complement strand
CTGCGTAGCTGTTCCTTTACTTTTTGCTTGGCCAGTTCGTAATCGAATGGCGGAGGAGTTTTCTTTTCCATTTTCTGTGTTTTAAAGTTAAATAATTTAACTCTTGACACAGTTTATTTTACACTCTCTCCAACCTATTGAACACATTGAACTTATTGAACCTTTTGAACGTTTTTTAATACCTTTTCTTGAAATTACGATTATTATTATCTCTTCCACCGCCATTTCCACCACGATTGTCTCTTCCACCGCCACCGCGATTATCTCTTCCACCACCGCGACTATCTCTACTACCCGCATTTCTATTATCTCTGCCTCCAAAATTTTGACGATACTGACCTCTTCCACCAGAAGAACCATAATCATCTCTGTCTGTACGGTTATCGGTTCTGTGCTTTACAAATGGTTTGTTGTTAAACTCTAATTCGCCATTAGTAATGCTGCTCAACTCGGTTTGAATGTTATCATCATGTACCAATTCCTTATGCCAGTTGCTATACGTGAGTTTCATGTAGTAAGCAATTGAGTTTGCAAACCCTTGCTTTTTTTCTGGGTTTTCTTCCCTCAATGCTTTATCAATTACCAATTCGATATTTTTTCCCAAATGATTAAATCGTGGATATTTTTTTGGATAGCGAAGTTGATCTGGTTTTGCTTTTAATGTTTCTCTGGTTGGAATCGGATATGGACTTTCAACATCCAAGGTAAAATCGCTAATTAAAAAAAGATGATCCCATAATTTATGTCTGAAATCTTCTACGTTTTTCAAATGTGGATTTAAAAAACCCATCAATTCTATTACCGCATATGCATTTTTTTGACGCGTTTCTTTATCTTCTATTTTTAATAAATACTCTACCATTTTTTGAATATGTCTGCCATATTCTTTCATAATTAAATGATTTCTTGTGGTATTGTATTCCATGTTTTCAACGTTCAGCATCATACTAGGTTATTCGTTATAAATGTTAATTCATTTTCTGCTGTTTGCACAGCATTGTATATATTATAGTTGTGGAAAATTTTTATGGATGTTGTTTTTTTCTGCTTTGCTTAAACTTCCAATACACATAAATTAGCGCAGCAGATACACCTATACTATCTGCAAACCAATCCCACAATTCAAAGCTTCTTCCTGGCACTAAAAGCTGAATAAATTCGGTTGATAAACCCCAAACTGATGCCGCTAAAGAAATCCCAATAAAATATTTTAATTTGGTTGATTCAACCATTTCAGCCTTAAATATAGGAATAATAAAAAGATAATTCAGCATACCAAACATAGCTGCATGCACAATTTTATCCGGTCTTATTATTGAAAACCACCACATTGGTTCTATTTCCGGCATTTCTTGTTTGGGCAAACAAATTAAAAACAACACCAAAATAAACCAAAGGATGCCAGGAATAAACTTTTTGTAAGATATGCGTTTCAAATTAAATTAATTTAACCCACAAAAGCCGCATATTGCGCTGCACTCATCAAGCCATCAATTTCTGCAATATTGTCTATCGTCATTTTTATCATCCAACCCGCTCCGTAAGGATCTGTATTTACTAAAGATGGATCAGCTTCTATTTGAGCATTCATTTCGGTAATCGTTCCAGCTACAGGAATAAACAAATCACTAGCCGTTTTCACAGCATCTACCGCACCAAATATCGCCTCAGCTGTTAATGATTTTCCAATTGTACTGATATCTACAAATATGATATCGCCCAATGCATCTTGTGCAAAATCAGTAATACCTACTGTTGCTGTATTTCCTTCTACCAAAATCCACTCGTGATCTTTTGTATATTTTAAATTATCTGGACAATTCATATAAAAGTTTGGGTTTTATTTTAATTTTTCAATGCAATTTAAATGAAAATTGTTTTTAAAACTATTTTACAATTTCCATTTTCATAATCACATTAACCAATGGACGATTATTGCCGTCTGTTTTCATAGCAGCAATTTTATCGATTACTTGAAGTCCACTGATGGTTTCGCCAAATACAGTATAATCCATGTCTAAAAACGGCGTGCCACCAATTGTTTTATACTGATTTTTTTGTTCTGCAGAATAAGTAATGCCTTTCGATTGCTCCATATTGAATAATTCTCCTTCATTGCTCACTTTTCCTTGCACAATATAAAACTGACAAGCGCTACTTGCTTTTGTAGGATTGCCATCTCTTGCTGCACACAACGCACCCTTTTTATGAATGATATTTTTATTAAACTCTGCCGGAATTCTTTCCATATCACCGCCGCCCATACCCAACATGGCACCTGCTACAGCCGTTTTACTCATTGGATCTCCACCCTGAATCATAAACCCTTGTATTACACGATGAAACAATAAACTGTCATAAAAACCAGCTTTTACTAATTTTATAAAATTGTCTCTGTGCTGAGGTGTTGAATCGTATAGTTTAATAATTATTGTTCCAACTGAAGTGGTAATTTTTACTTTGGTTTTACCTGCTGTATACGGATTTGGCT
The DNA here is from genome assembly GCA_947450165.1 of Chitinophagaceae bacterium. Classification (GTDB taxonomy): domain Bacteria; phylum Bacteroidota; class Bacteroidia; order Chitinophagales; family Chitinophagaceae; genus Ferruginibacter. The sequence continues at coordinate 2,009 of CANFUJ010000189.1, read as the reverse complement.
TTGCCGCTACTACTTTAGCAGTTGGCGTCTTAGAACTAATTGCTGTTTTTTGTTGCGCAATTCCATTTAAAGAGAAAATGGTCATTAATAAAAATCCAAACATTAAAATTTTTGTCTTCATAAAATGGTTTTTTAAATAAATTCTTGAGATTGAAAATAAAGTAAAATATGGTCTTTTAAAAAATTTTCTTGTTCAAAAAGATCAAAAGCAGGAAGCGCTTTCAATTGGGTAAAATGTGGCCATCCTTCTTCATCATTTCCATCCAAACTATAATAACCACTAGGCATCAAAGCTGTACAAATGGCAATATGCATCAAATCTTGCTTTTGTTCTTTGCTGAATTCTTGCGGACCCTGCCCCAATTCCTGCACCCCAATCAACAACAAAATACCATTCATATCTGGCTTTATTCCAAATCGCTCTTTTAACTTAATCCTCAACTTCAACCACCTTATCTGTAAATCTTCTTCTATCGGTTGCATGCGCAAATGTAAGTAATATGTATTTCCCGATTATCTTTGTGGCCATATTGATTTTTATAAAAAGAAATTTTTTACATGTTACAAATACAATTTATTCGCCAAAACGCAGATTTAGTTAAAGAAAGACTTGCCGTTCGCAATTACCCAAATATTGGATTAGTGGATACTTTAATCGAAATGGATGACGAACTTCGTAAGATAAAATTCGCCAGTGAATCTATACAAGCCAACATTAACAGTGCTTCTAAAGAAATTGGCATGCTGATGGCGAAAGGGGAAAAAGATGCTGCTGAGTTGAAAAAAACAGAAGTCACCGCCTTAAAAGAAGAAATGGCGCAAAAATCTGCCTCGTTAGACGAATTGGAAATTAATTTTCAAAAACAACTTTTATTGTTGCCCAACCTTCCACACCAATCTGTTCCAGCTGGAAAATCGGCAGAAGACAACGAAGAAGTTAGATCAGGTGGTAAAATCCCAACCTTAATGGAAAATGCAAAACCACATTGGGACATCATCAAAGATTACGATTTAATCGATTTTGAAACAGGGGCAAAAATTGCTGGTAGCGGTTTCCCTTTATACAAAGGTCGGGGTGCAAAACTTCAACGTTCTTTAATTCAATTTTTCTTAGATTATAATAGTGATGCGGGTTATACAGAATATATGCCACCATTAATGGTAAACGAAGCTACCGCTTATGGCACCGGACAATTGCCCGATAAAGAAGGTCAAATGTATCATATCACTGCCGACGGATTATACCTTATTCCAACTGCAGAAGTTCCGGTTACCAATGTATATGCGAATGAAATCATCAAGGAAAATGAAATCCCAGTGAAAATGACCGCATACACCCCATGTTTCAGAAGAGAAGCGGGAAGCTTTGGTAGTGATGTTAGGGGATTAAACAGGGTACATCAATTTGATAAAGTTGAAATCATTCAATTGGTTCATGCAGAAAATAGTTATACCGTTTTAGAAGAAATGGTGGCTCATATTGAAAAGCTGTTGAACTTACTCGAACTTCCTTATCGTGTGCTTCGTTTATGTGGCGGTGATATGGGATTCACTTCTGCATTAACATACGATTTTGAAGTATATAGCGCTGCACAACAAAAATGGCTTGAGGTTAGCTCTGTTAGTAATTTTGAAACTTTTCAAACCAACAGAATGAAAATCAGACATAAAGATGAAAACGGTAAAACCCAATTGTTGCATTCCTTAAATGGTTCTTCATTAGCTTTACCTAGAATTGTAGCTGCACTTTTGGAAAACAATCAAACAGAAAATGGTATTGTATTGCCACAAATTTTGCACAAATATGTTGGTACTTCTATTATCGAAAAAAAATAAATGTATAAAAATGAAAAGAATATTTTCCGCCTCAGTATTAGCGATAAGTGTTTTGTTTTTTAGCTCTTGTAGTCATAAAACAACGCCAACAAAAACAACAGTTGAAACCAAAGCGCCAACTACAGATAATAACAACTCAGTTACTTTAAACAGTAATTATGGAAAAGAAATCT
>CANFUJ010000188.1 GCA_947450165.1 Chitinophagaceae bacterium | reverse complement strand
TTAACTTCGCGGACAATTTTATAAATTTTTATTTTTTACGTGTATGAAGTCTAAATACCGAGAATACCAACAGCTCAATTTGCCCAATATTGGTAAAGAAATTCTCGAAAAATGGGAATCTGAACAATCTTTTCAAAATAGCATCTCCATTCGTGAAGGTAATAAGCCTTTTGTTTTTTTTGAAGGACCACCGAGCGCTAATGGAATGCCAGGTATTCATCACGTTATTTCTAGAACCTTAAAAGATTTGGTTTGCCGTTATAAAACCATGCAAGGTTTTCAAGTAAATAGAAAAGGTGGTTGGGACACCCACGGTCTTCCCGTAGAACTTGGTGTGGAAAAGCAATTGGGCATAACCAAGGAAGACATTGGCAAGAAAATTTCTATTGAAGATTACAATAAAAAATGTCGTGAAGTGGTGATGCAATTTAAAGACAAATGGGACGACATTACCCAAAAAATGGGCTATTGGGTTGATCTAAAAAAACCATACGTAACATTTGAAAACAATTATATTGAAACGCTTTGGTGGTGTTTAAGCGAACTTCATAAAAAAGGATATTTATACGAAAGTGTAAGCATTCAACCATACTCACCCGCTGCTGGAACCGGACTTTCTTCTCATGAACTGAATCAACCGGGTACCTATAAAGATGTAAAAGATACCAGTGCTGTGGTGATGTTTAAAGTAAAAAATGACACCCTTCCAGCTGAAGTAGTTTCCTCTTTGGGCGAACATGCACAAAAAGAAATGTATCTCATGGCTTGGACAACTACGCCATGGACTTTACCATCAAACTTAGGCCTTACCGTTGGGCCAGAAATTGAATATGTGTTGGTGAGCACTTTTAACCCATACACTTATTTACCTGTAAATGTAATTTTAGCTAAAGCACTCATAGGCAAATATTTCAAAGCAGATGCTGAAAATGCAGATTTCAATAGTTATAAAGAAGGCGACAAATCCATTCCTTGGAAGATTTTAGCATCGATGAAAGGCAAAGAATTGGAAAATGCGCAATACGAACAATTGTTGCCATTTGAAGCAAATAGCCTTGAAAAAATTTGGGAAGAAACGCCTGGTGCTACTCCTTTTAAAGTAATAATCGGAGATTTTGTAACTACAGAAGATGGAACAGGAATTGTACATACTGCTCCTGCTTTTGGTGCGGATGATTATAAAGTTGGAAAGAAAAACAACATTGGTATTTTAACCTTGGTAGATAAACAAGGAAAATTTGTGGATGGCGTTGGTGAATATAGCGGTCGCTATGTAAAAAATTATAAAGACGAAGCCGATTATGTTGATGTAAACATTGATATTTCCGTTCGATTAAAAATGGAGAATCGTGCGTTCAAAGTAGAGAAATACGAGCATAATTATCCGCATTGCTGGAGAACAGATAAGCCAATTATATATTATCCATTGGATGCATGGTTTATTAAAACTACCGCAGTAAAAGATAGAATGGTAGAACTCAACAAGACCATTCAATGGAAACCAGCAAGTACAGGTTCTGGCAGATTTGGCAATTGGCTCGAAAATATGGTGGATTGGAATCTTAGTCGTAGCCGATATTGGGGCACGCCGCTTCCCATTTGGAAAACAGAAGATGGGGCAGAACAAAAATGCATCGGTTCGGTAGAACAATTGAAATCAGAATTAAAAAAATCTTTTGAAGCGGGTTGTTTTGAAATTAAAAACGCACAAACACCTGATGAATACATTTTACATTTGACTTCTGATTTACATAAGCCATTTGTTGATGATATAATTTTAGTGAGCGAATCTGGCCAACCGATGAAAAGGGTTCCAGATTTGATAGACGTTTGGTTCGATAGCGGTGCGATGCCTTACGCACAATGGCATTTCCCTTTTGAAAATAAAGAAACTTTTGAAGCCAGTTTTCCTGCAGACTTTATTGCCGAAGGTGTGGATCAAACCCGTGGTTGGTTTTACACGTTACATGCATTAAGTGTGTTGCTTTTTGATAGTGTTGCTTACAAAACAGTGGTGAGTAATGGTTTGGTGCTTGATAAAGCAGGCAACAAAATGAGTAAGCGTTTGGGCAATGTAGTAGATCCATTTGAAACGATTAATAATTATGGTGCCGATGCTACTAGATGGTATTTGATTACCAATGCGTCTCCTTGGGACAGTTTGAAATTTGATGAAGAAGGGATTAAAGAAGTACAACGTAAATTTTTCGGCACGCTTTACAATACGTATCAGTTTTTTGCACTTTATGCCAATTTAGATGGGTTTGCATTTGAAGAAAAATATATTCCATTATCTGAAAGACCTGAAATTGACCAATGGATTATTTCTTCATTAAATACATTGGTTAAAAATGTAACTGAAAATCTAAATGCATACGAACCTACACAAGCAGGTAGAGCAATTGAAGATTTTGTAGACGCTCAATTGAGCAATTGGTATGTTCGTTTATGCAGAAGACGCTTTTGGAAAGGCGAATATGAGCATGATAAAAAATGTGCATATCAAACTTTATACGAATGCTTGGAAACCGTTTCGCAATTAATTGCACCAATTGCACCGTTTTTTGCGGATTGGTTGTTTAATAATTTAAATCAAACCACGCAAAAATTTAAACAACAATCCGTTCACCATTGCATGTTCCCTGTTGCAAATGAAGAAAGCATCAATGCCGATTTAGAAAAAAGGATGCTGATCGCGCAAGACGCTTCATCTTTAATATTATCTATACGTAAAAAAGTAAATATAAAAGTAAGGCAACCGCTTCAAAAAGTATTTATCCCTGCGTTAGATGCAGAAATGGCAAAAAACATAAAACAAGTAGAAGAAATCATCAAATCAGAAACGAATATCAAGGAAATAGAGCTTTTAGATGCCGGAAATGACTTTATAAGAAAAAAAGCAAAGGCAAATTTTAAAACGCTTGGAAAGAAATTGGGGGCAAAAATGAAATGGGCAGCCAATGAAATTGAGAAATTTGATAATGCGATGATTGAAAAAGTTCAGGCTGGAGATTATGTTCTCAATGCTGAAATGGTAGAAAAAGGGGAAGAACCAATCATTATTTCGGGAGAAGACTTAGAAATTATTACCGATAGCATCCCAGGATATGAAATTGCTGGTAAGGGAAATTTAACTGTTGCATTGGACATTACCATTACACAAGTGCTTCAAAATGAGGGAAATGCAAGAGAATTCATCAACCGAATTCAATCCATACGCAAAGAACAAAACTTTGAACTTACCGATAAGATAAATGTAGTGGTTGGGGAAAATGAAGAATTAACGCCTTCTTTAATTGAATTTAAAGCATATATTTGCCGGGAAATCTTAGCAGACACGCTAGAATTTCAACCAGCATTTACTTCAACCCAAACAATTGAGGTGAATGATGTTGCTTTATACATAAGTGTTAACAAAAAAATTACTTAGTTATGGCTAGTAAAAAACCAACAGCAAAACCAGTAGCAAAAAAAACAGCACCCGTTAAAGTGAAAGCGCCAGTAAAAAAGGCAGCACCGGCTAAAAAAGTAGTTGCACCGGCTAAAAAAGCGGTTACGCCTGCTAAAAAAGTGGTAAAACCTGTCGCTAAAGCAGTAGCTAAAAAACCAGCACCTGCGAAAGCTAAGGCTCCTGTTAAAAAAGTAGCTACGCCTGCTAAAAAAGTAACTAAGCCGGTAGCTAAACCAATTGCTAAAAAAGTAACTAAAGTTGTGGCTAAAGTCGTAGCTAAAGTTGTAAAAAAAGCTGTGCCTGTTAAAGACAATAAATCAAAAGCAGCAAAACCAGTTGCAAAAAAGCCTTTAAAACCAGTTGCTGTAGCTAAAAAAGCAGCTCCAACTAAAAATAAACCAACTCCGGTAAAAAAAGCCGAAGTTAAAAAGCCAGTTGCTGCTGTTGTTACAAAACCAAAAGCAACAATACCCACTCCCCCTATGAAATCTAAAAAAGAAGAAACAAAAAAAGTCCCTGTTGTTGAAGCGCCAAAAGCAAAAAAAGCAGAAGTAGCAAAGCCAGTTGAAAAAGCACCTGTTATCAAGGCAATGGCGAAAAATCCTAAGGATATAAAAATTCCAGCGGCAAAACCAGTTGTAATTCCTACTATAACAACAAAAACAGTAAGAAAATATTCTCCTGATTTCATGAAATCAGTATTGGATAGTCAAAAAAATGATCCGGGAGCGCCAATGGTTCGTTACTCAGATAACGATTTACAAGAATTTAGAGATTTAATTCACCGCAAAATCGAATCAGCAAAAAAAGAATTGAGTTACTTACAAGGTCTTATTACTAGAAAAGATGAAAATGGTGGTGACGAAAGCGAAAACCGCTATATGACTATGGAAGATGGAAGTTTGAGTATGGAAAGAGAACAACTAAGTCAAATGGCAAGTCGCCAAATTACATTTATCGACCATTTGGAAAAAGCTTTAATGCGCATTGAAAGTAAAACTTACGGCGTTTGTAGAGTTACTGGTAAATTAATTGATAAAGCAAGATTAAGAGCAGTTCCACATGCTACATTAAGCATCGAAGCTAAAATG
>CANFUJ010000187.1 GCA_947450165.1 Chitinophagaceae bacterium | reverse complement strand
TTTGATCTTTTGCAAGCAAAGTTTGTAGATAAGCATTGGCTGTTGATAAGCCGATGTCGTATTTTATTTTATTAAAATCTGCTACGGCAGCCATGGTTTCCCATTTTGATGCTTCAATCCTGTTCTTTTTGCTGTAAAAATTAAAAATCTCTGTGCTGGATTGAAGTTGCATTCCCGCTGAGAGATAATTTTCGGTAACCCTACTAAAAGTAGTTGGATCTTGGTTATTTCCCGTATTAAAAGCCCCATTTGTAGATAAATTCAATCCAGGCAGGATAGAAAGTTGACTTTGTTTATATGAAATACCAGCTATTTTGGCTTGAACTTCAGATAATTGAACACCCTTATTATGATCGATGGCATATTCAACGCAGGTTTTTAAATCCCATTTCTGTTGTGCATCAATAGTATTTGTAACAAACAATAATGAAAAAATAAATATTATACCTTTTAACATGAAGCAAAATTATGCGATAATGACAATAAAAAGACGATTGAGGATTTTATTTAAACTGATTAGGATTATCCATAAATAAAAAATCAATTATTCTAAATGTTATAAAATATTATTCTTAAGTTTGTCTCTAGAAATTTTATAAATTATAAATAAACAAACATGAAAAAAATCACTATTTTATTGGCAATGGTATTTTTTGCCGGTTCAATTTTTGCACAAACAGAAAAAAATGTTTGGCCTGAAATGAAAGAATTTCACACTATTATGGCTGCAACATTTCATCCTGCTGAAGAAAACGATTTAAAACCTTTAAGAGCTAAAGTTGCTGAACTTTATCGTGCATCAAAAGTTTGGTTCGCTTCTGAAGTACCTGCTGATTTCAAAAAAGCAGAAACAACTGAGTTATTACAACAATTAATGGTTCAATGCAATGATATCTGGTCTGCAGTAAACGACAAAGCAGATGATGCTAAATTGAAAAACTTAATTACAATGGCGCATGATATTTTTCATAAAATTACCGGAACTTGTAAGAAAAACTAATTACTAGTTATATTTTTTAAAAAAGAGCCGCTGATTTCAGTGGCTTTTTTTTTGAAGCCCCCATCCCCAACCCTTCCCCCGAAAGGTGAAGGGAGTTAAAGCTCGATTCGTATCAAAATTTTTCACACAAAGACATAAAAGTGCTAAAGTATAATACTTCCAACCTTTTGAACTCATTAAACCTTTTGAACTCATTGAACCTCATAAACCTCTGCAACTATTCTAGACACAAACTCACGAAGTTTTTTTTATAAATACAATTTATTGAAAGATACTTCCAACCTTAAACCATTAAACTATTAAACCAGCGCAGCGAATTAAACCCATTTTCTATCTTATCAACACCCCAAGCATAACTTATTTTGAAGTTGCGGTTTTAGACCATTACTTTTGATTTGTACTGGTTTCCGTTTGTCGGAATTAATAGGGAAGCTTGGTGAAATTCCAACACTATCCCCGTAGCTGTAACCTCTTTTATTTGTTCATTCTTCATGCCACTGTAAATGTATGGGAAGGCGATGAACAAGGAGTAAGTCAGAAGACCTGCCAATACAAAATTATTCATCCAAAAGCTTTCGGGAGAAAGGCCTTGAGATGTAAAGTGTTTTGCATTTTATATTTCTACCAATAGTAGTGTGCACGCTATTATTACATTTCTCGGAGGCAGTAAAAAAATCTTAAAAAATGAAAAAGAATTTTTTTGCTGCAGCTGTATTATTCATCAGCATCGCAGCGCAAGCGCAAGACAGTACAAAAACTTTAAATGAAGTTGTGGTGTCTGCAAACAAATTCCCAACAAAAACTTCTTTAACCGGAAAAGTAGTAACTGTTATCACCAGAGAACAGCTAGAACGCAATGGAGGAAAAGATTTGGCACAAGTACTTACGGAGCAAACGGGAATTTTTATTAATGGAGCAAACAGCAATGCTGGCAAGGACAAAGGCATTTATTTGCGTGGTGCAAAAGTAGACCACACACTTATTACAATCGACGGAGTTCCTGTTTATGACCCTTCGGGAATTGGAAGCAACTTCGATATCCGTTTGTTATCTGTAGATCAAATTGAACGAATTGAAATTTTAAAAGGCAGTCAATCATCATTGTATGGATCTGATGCAATGGCAGGTGTAATCAATATTACAACAAAACAAGCATCTAATAAAAAAGCAAGTTTTAATGGTGGAATTAGTTACGGTAGCTTTTATAGTTATCGTGCAGATGCCAACGTTAGTGGTAATTCGAAATATGTAGATTATTCAGTTGGTGGTGCATATTTTGAAACCGAAGGTATTAACGAGGCAACGGATACTATTAAAAACAATGCCATTAGAAAAGATAAAGATGATTACACCCAACAAAACTTCTCTGCATCAGTAGGCATAAAGCCAAGCAATAACATCAGCATTCAACCTTATATCCGTTATGCTAAATTTTGGCAAAGCTACGACCAGGGGGCATTTACAGACGAACTAGATTTATTTAGCAAAAACAAAAATATACAAGTAGGTATCAAAAACGAATTCAACTTTGGTAACTTGAAATTGAATCTGTTGTATAATTTTAATAAAAACGAAAGAACATACATAGATGATTCTATAAAAAGCAGAAATGGATATGATATTTACAGCAAAGGAATATATAATGGCAACGAACATTTTGCTGAAGCATTTCTTGTAATGCCAATTAAAAACAACATTAAAATAACTGCTGGTGCTGATTATAGAAAATCAAATAGTGATCAATTATATAGTTCAATTGGAAATTATGGACCTTTTGAAAGTAACCTTGGAAAAGACAGTTTAAAACAAAACCAATTGGGCAGCTACATTGCCTTTTTACTAAACACAAAAAAAGGATTTAACGTAGAGTTAGGTGGAAGATTCAACCATCATTCGGTATATGGCAACAACATGGTGTATAATGCGAATCCTTCAATACTAATTAACAACAAATTTAAAATCTTCGGAAACCTTTCATCTGCTTATAAAACACCAACACTTTATCAACTTTTTTCTGAGTATGGAAATAAAAATTTGAAGCCAGAAAGCGCGATGACCATAGAAACTGGATTTCAATATTTTTCAAAAAACAATAAATACAGCGGAGGAATTACCGTTTATAAAAGAATGGTAAAAGATGCAATCGTTTTCTTTTACAACCAAGTAACATTTGCATCATTCTATATTAATCAAGACAAGCAAAACGATGCTGGCATTGAGTTGGAATCAAATGTAAAAATTGGCAAAGGAACAATTATCAAATTGAATGGTGCTTATGTAAACGGAAAAGTAACCACAAAAAACGGCGAAAAAGACACCAGCTATTTCAATTTGATACGCAGACCAAAAGCAACAATGGGATTACATGTTTCTCAAAAGATAACTTCCCGTTTTTATGTAAATGCAGGCGCGTCTTATGTGGGTGAGAGAACGGATTTAAGTTTCGATGCAAACTTCAATACGATTTCTATTAAATTAAAACCATATTGGCTAATGAATTTTTATACGGAATATGCAGTGTCAAAAAACAAGATAAAATTCTTTGTGGACATCCGTAATTTAACCAACACTAATTATACAGAAGCATATGGATTTAATGCGATGAAAATGAATGCTTCTTTGGGTGTTAGATTCAAATACTAGATTGTAAACTAATTTAAAATAGACTGCATTTCTACAAAGCGATTATCTTTGCGGAAATGCATTTTTTTATGATAGAATTTGGCAACATCATTGGCAAAGAAATCATTACAATAAGTTTTATTTTATTTGCCGTAATTGACATGCTTGGGTCAATTCCCATTTTAATTTCATTAAGAGAAAAAATGGGTGGTCATATCAAAAGTAGCCAAGCCACCATTGCTTCAGGTGCTTTAATGATTTTGTTTTTACTGATAGGGAAAGAGTTTTTAAACCTATTGGGATTAGATGTAAAATCATTCGCGGTGGCAGGTTCTATTGTGATTTTTGTAATTGGATTAGAGATGGTGTTAGGAATTGAATTTTTTAAAGCGGATAGCAACCCGCATAGTGGTAGCGTGGTGCCAATTGCATTTCCGTTAATTGCGGGTTCTGGAACATTAACCACGATAATGTCGTTAAAAGCGAACTATCAGGACATCAATATTTTCATTGCGATACTGATAAACTTAATCGTCATTTATTTGGTATTGAAATCGTTGAAATGGATCGAAAAAGTTTTAGGTCCGAGTGGCTTAATAGTAGTGCGTAAATTTTTTGGAGTAATATTATTAGCCATTGCGGTGAAGATATTTGGCACGAATATTCAGAATTTTGGGAGATAAGTAATTGTTTGTGGTTTGGTGTTTGTGGTTTGGCGTTTGTGGTTTGGCGTTTGGTGTTTGGTGTTGAAAAGTGTAGAAAATATGAAAGCCCAATGCTTACAAAAAGAAATAGATAATATCAACTGAACAATAAACGCCAAAAAACAAAGACCAAACGTTTTATAGGCCTTGTAGTACAATGGATAGTACCAGAGTTTCCGAAGCTCTTAATCCAGGTTCGATTCCTGGCGAGGCCACCCAGCGAGAATTTTGGTCAATCTG
>CANFUJ010000186.1 GCA_947450165.1 Chitinophagaceae bacterium | reverse complement strand
GCACTATTTTCATTTACTACAAAAAATCCACCCCATGGTCTTGTTGTATCTACAATCTCTACTTCAATTGAAAGTTGCTTCAACATTTCTGATACCTCATTAAATACGATTTCTTTTGATGTCATTGGATATTTTTTATTGCAATTTAATTTTAAAAGAATGGAGTACAAACAGTTTTACTGTATTTTATTTTTTGAAATGATTGAAAGGTGTTTGTGGTTTGGCGTTTGGTGTTGAATGCTCAAATGGAACGAAATCAAATCCAGAATCCAGCATCAGGCTTCCAACCTTTTAAACATCTCAAACATCTCAAACATCTTAAACCTCACAAACCTCTCAAACCTCTGAAACCTCTCAAACTTCTTCCCCCTACTCCACCCAACTATTGTTTTTAAAATTTACATCTGGCAATACTTTATCTTGATCGATGCTAACGGATTTTAATTTTTCTTTTACTGGGATTCGAACGATAAAACTTTCGGTGTTGTTCCAAATTTCAACAGGCAATTTCAATGTTCCTTTTTTACCATATTGCGTTTCATAATTAAGCACAACGGGCATTGCCATTTGCTCTAGATTTTCAATAGTAACCAAAGGTCCATTTATGGCATCATTTTCAACTTTTGAAATCGCTTGATCTAATTTGTAATTTTTTAAAAACCACGATTTCCAAAACCAACCCAACTCTTCGCCAGATGCATTATTCATTGTTCTGAAAAAATCCCAAGGTGTGGGATGTTTAAATGCCCATTCACTGATGTATGTTCTAAATGCATAATCAAATCTATCAGGGCCTAACACATATTCTCTTAATAATTGTAATCCCAAAGCTGGTTTGAAATACAATGCAGTGCCAATATTGTATTCCATCATCGCATCTGGTGCATTGAAAATGCTTTCGCTTGTTTCGTTAAATAAATTATAGGCAACCTCTTCGCCATTTGCTGGGAAATTTTTATACTCTCCATTGTTAAAATCATCATCCGCTAATGAATTGATAAACGTATTGAAACCCTCGTCCATCCAACCATACAAACGTTCGTTGCTTCCTACTATCATAGGAAACCAAGTGTGTCCAAACTCATGATCGGTTACACCAAACAATCCTGAAGTGGTAGATTCTGATGAACAAAAAACAATGCCTGGATATTCCATACCGCCCACATTGCTGGCTACATTTACAGCTACCGGATAAGGATATTCGTACCAACGCTTGCTGTAATTTTCAATACTGCCTTTGATGTATTCTGTTGATCTTCCCCAAGCTTTATCGCCTTTGCTTTCAATGGGGTAAGCACTCATCGCAAACGATTTTTTTCCTGATGGAAGATTTATCATCGCACCGTCTATCATAAATGCTTTTGAACTAGCCCATGATACATCTCTAGCATTGTTCATTTTGAAATGCCAGGTTAACTCTTTTGTTTGAGCAGATGAATTTGATTTATTGAGTTCATTTTCTGTTCTGATGATGACAGTTGTATTACTGCTTTTTGCTTTTTCTAATCTTGAAATTTGCTCAGCGGAGTAAACTTCTTTTGGATTTTGCAATTCCCCTCCTGCTACAACCACATGACTTGAAGGAGCTGTTATGCTAAAATCAAAATCTCCATATTCTAAGTAAAATTCGCTTGCACCTAAATAAGGTTCAGTATTCCATCCTTTAACATCATCAAACACACAAATTCTAGGATACCATTGCGCAATACAATAAATGTCTCCATTTTTTGAAGGTAAGATACCAAAACGATCTGCACCATATTTTGGAATAGCATAACTGTATGAAATTTTTATAGAAATTTGATCTGTTTTGGCTTTCAAAGGATTGCTTAACCTCACTTGCATTCTAGTATCATCAACAACATAATTTGCTAAAGTTGATTTTTGAATATTTCCATCATTAGAAATAATTTCTACTGATTTTATTTTATAGCCACCATCAAAATTAGATTTAGAATCACCATAACGACTTCTCGAATTAGCAGGCATTCTCATTTGTCCACGACTGGTTTTATTGAATAGATTCTGATCCATTTGAAACCATAAGTACGACAGATTATGCGGACTATTGTTTTTATAATTTAAAATTACTGTTCCTGAAATTTCTTTTTTCACCTCATCCAAACGAACGTCGATTTTGTAATCGGCTTTGTTTTGCCAATATCCAGCTGTGGTATTTCCATTTGCAGAACGGGTCGTGTTGTCTCCTACTGGATATTCTAATGGAGCAAATAAATCATGTGGGTTGTAGTTATTGGTATTATTGTTACTTGTAGATTGTGCAAAAATACTTGTTGATGATACAATCAATAATAGCGCGAAGTTGAATTTAAACATGAATTTTATTTTGTAGATAAATTATAAAATATAAATATAACCAAAGCAATTTTAATTCCAAGATTTTAAATATGCCAATGCTTTCAATTTAATTTCAGGGTCATCTTCATTTGTGTTGGGCAAATTGATCATTTGCTTTAAGATTAAAGTTGCTTTTTTTGTTTGGTTTAATTTGTGATAAGCTTTTGCGAGCTCAAGGTAATTCAAACAAAACTTAGAATTTATCTCAGCTGCTTTTTCGAAAGCTTTTGCAGCCAATTTATAAGAGGCATTGGGCATTCCTCCATATAACAAACGAATGGCTGCTATTTCAATAAAATTTAAATCACTAACCTCGTAATGCCATCTACCTAAAACGTGCCATGCTTTAAAATTATTGGGATTGAGTTTTACAGCTTGATCAGCATGTTGTTTAATTTCCTTTACATAATCTACTTTTTCCTTACCTGATTTCGTAAGTGCTAATCTGCCTAATACAATCGCCATTGATTCATGTGCTAAATCAGAATTGGGATAGTTTTTTAAAAGCATTTTCGAAAAAGCGAGAGCGTTGATAAACTTTTTTTCTTTAATTGCAACATTGGTTTCCCTTGCACCAATTTTTCCCAATAATTCAGCACATTTATAAAGCGCTGTTTGGTTTGATGGTTGAATTCGCTGGACTTCTAGATATTTTTCTAATGCTGTATTTTCTTTAAAAGCAACTTCCAAAGTATGCGCTTCATTCAATAGTTTTTCAATATCCTGACCATAAAGCATGTTTGAAAAAAAACAAAGCAATAATGGAATGAAATACTTCATAAAATCTTTTAAATTAAACGATTGTTACTGAAAAGATTTTTTTAAAGAAACCGCTACATTTCCTGTAAAGTTTTGAATCGGAGGATATTTTTTTTCTATTTTAATGCTGATTTCTTTTATCCGATTATCATAAACATAAATGGCATTAGAAATATTGGCAACAAGTGTTTCTAAAAGTGGCGTTGGAATATTCATGTTGTCCTGAATGATTTTATACACCATCGAATAATCTATCGTTTGATTAAGTTCATCAATGATATCCACATTTGATAAACCAATTTCTACGTTTACTATAAATTCATTACCAATAATTTTTTCTTCTTCAAACAATCCATGATATGCATGAAAATGAAGATTATTTAAATAGATGGTGTACACGTTTCCAATTAAAATGGTTATTTAAATTAATGCAAGCCCTTTTCGCCTAAATATCTTTCTGCATCTAAAGCGGCCATACATCCACTTCCTGCTGCAGTTACTGCCTGACGATATGTTTTGTCTTGTACATCTCCTGCTGCGAAAACACCTTCTATATTGGTTTTGCTGGTTCCTGGAATGGTATTAATGTATCCTGTTTCATCCATGTCAATCCAACCTTTAAAAATACCACTATTGGGTTCGTGTCCAATTGCCACAAAAAAGGCACTTACTGGAACCGTTATTAATTCTTGTGTTTGATTGTTTTTTAATCTAACGGCTTCCACTTTTTTGTCGCCAAGAATTTCATCAGTTTCTGAGTTCCAATAAACTTTAATGTTCTCCGTTTTGAGTACTCTTTCTTGCATGACTTTACTTGCACGCATTTGACCTTTTCGAACAATCATGTGCACAGTTGTACACAATTTTGAAAGGTATAATGCTTCTTCTGCTGCAGTATCCCCTGCTCCAACTATCGCCACTTCTTTTCCTTTAAAGAAAAATCCATCACATACAGCACATGCACTTACTCCATATCCATTTAATCTTTGTTCACTTGGTAAGCCCAACCATTTTGCAGATGCGCCAGTGCTTATAATTACAGAATGAGCTTCTATCCATTTCTCTTCATCTATTTGAACCTTTAATGGATGTGAAGAAAAATCTACAGCGGTTGCTAATCCGTAACGTATATCAGCGCCCATTCTTTTGGCTTGATTTTCAAAATGCACCATCATTTCCGGACCTTGAATTCCTTCTGGATATCCTGGATAATTTTCTACTTCTGTAGTGATAGTTAATTGTCCGCCTGGTTGAATCCCCTGATATAATACTGGGTGTAAATTTGCACGTGAAGCATAAATAGCAGCGGTATATCCTGCAGGGCCAGATCCAATAATCAAACAACCCACTTGTTGATTTTTTGACATTTCCATTTCTATATTTTTTAATTATTTATTTTACGATTTCAGTTCTATACCATGCCGCATATCCACAAAATGCACCCAATGCACCATTTGAAATATTGCCCAAAACTT
>CANFUJ010000185.1 GCA_947450165.1 Chitinophagaceae bacterium | reverse complement strand
TTGTTTGGTGTTTGGCGTTTGGTGTTGGAAGTGTGGTTTGTTATTGAAGCATCTTGCTATTCAGCATCTATTAACACCAAAAGTAAAATGCACTCAAAGTGAACATACATTCACCTTAAACCATTAAACTATTAAACCATTAAACCAGCGAAGCGATTTAAACGCACTCACATCTCTACTTCTTCTCCTCCATTTCATACCGATCTACCTTTTCAATGCCTGGTAAAGCAAGTAGTTTTTTTACCAATAAATCCAATTGCTCTTTGTCTTGTACATAAACCTTTACATTGCCTTCAAAAACACCATCGTGCGCCTCAATGGTCATTGCTGAAATATTTATTTTCAATTCTCCACTGAGTAAGTTGGTGATTTTATGAATTACACCAACATCGTCTAATCCCAATATTTTCAGACCGGTTAGGAAAGAGATTTCTTTGTTTTTTGCCCATTTGGTTTTTACAACGCGATGTCCATAATTGGCCAATAATCTAGTAGCATTCGGACAACTCGTTCTGTGTATTTTAAGTCCTTCGCCTGTTGTAATAAAACCAAATACATCATCACCAGGAATTGGCTTACAACAATTTGCTAAAGTGTACATTATTTTGTCACTGCGCTCGCCAAAAATAATCAGCTCGGTATCTTTTTTGGGTAATTGTTTTAATTCATTTTCGTCAAATGTTTCCTCAGGTATTTTTATGGGTTTAGGTGCAATTAATTTATCACCATGAATGGTAAATTCTTTTAGTTCTTTAAGTTCATTTTTTTTGATGGCAATATCATACAACAAATCCAAACTGCTTGGATATTTATAGAAGTTCGCTAATTCCTCAATGTTTGTTTGATTGAATGCTGCATTTAAAGCTTTGAATTTTCTTTCCAATATACTTTTGCCCAAATCTGCAATTTGCCTGCGCTCATCTTTAAGCGAGTCTTTTATTTTTGCCCTTGCTTTAGAAGTGACAACAAAATTCAACCATTCTGCATTAGGTTTTTGCTTGGCACTGGTGATGATTTCTATTTGATCACCACTTCTTAGTTTATAACTTAAAGGAACAAGTTTGTGATTCACTTTTGCACCTATACATTTTACACCAACTGCCGTATGTACGCTAAATGCAAAATCTAGTGTGCTGGCCCCAACAGGAAGCATTTTAATATCTCCTTTTGGTGTATACACATAAATTTCTTCTGCTAAAAAAGAAGTTTTAAAATCTTGTAAGAAATCGAGTGAGTTGGTATCCTGATTTGCTAATGCTTCTCTGATTTGATTAAACCATTTATCGAAATTACTTTCATCATCTTTTTCTTCCTTGTATTTCCAATGTGCAGCCAGTCCTTTTTCTGCAATATCATTCATACGCTTTGTTCTGATTTGAACTTCCACCCATTTTCCCATTGGTCCCATTACCGTTGTATGCAAAGCTTCGTATCCGTTGCTTTTTGGGTTACTCAACCAATCTCTAAGTCGCTCTGGAGAAGGATTGTAAGCATCTGTAATGATGCTGTATATTTTCCAGCAATCTTCTTTTTCTTTTTCTGGCGCTGCGTTTAAAATGATGCGGATGGCAAATAAATCATACACTTCTTCAAATGAAACGCCTTTCTTTTTAATTTTCGACCAAATAGAATGTATGCTTTTGGGTCTGCCATAAATTTCAAACTCCAAACCTGTAGATTGTAGTTTTTCTTTTAATGGCTTGATAAAATCATTGATGTATCGTGTACGTTCTCTTTTTGTTTCTTGAAGTTTTTTGGCAATAAACTTATATGTTTCAGATTCCATGTACTTCATGGAAAGATCTTCCATCTCGGTTTTGATGTTGTAAAGCCCCATACGATGTGCCAAAGGAGCATAAACATAAATGGTTTCTGACGAGATTTTTAGTTGCTTTTCTCGCTTCAAACTGTCTAAAGTTCGCATATTGTGAAGCCGATCAGCAAGTTTTATTAAAATCACCCTTGGGTCATCAGTTAATGTAAGCAAGATTTTTTTGAAATTTTCAGCTTGCTGACTGGTGTTGGCGTCCATTACGTTGGCAATCTTGGTAAGGCCATCAACGATTTTTGTGATCTCAAAACCAAATTCTCTTTTAATATCATCCAGTGTAATGTCGGTATCTTCAACGGTATCGTGTAAAAGCGCACAAATGCTACTTCTAACACCCAACCCAATTTCTTCAACACATATTTTAGCTACAGCAATAGGGTGTAAAATATAGGGCTCACCACTTTTACGCCGCATGGTTTTATGGGCATTAACCGCCATTTCAAATGCGGAGCGCACGAGTTCCTTATCTCCCGGTTTCATTTTTTGTTTCAAAACCTTCAATAATCCTCGGTATTCTCTAAGTATTTCTTTTTTTTCTTCCTCTTCGGAAAGATGATAAGTTGATATGTATTCTGAGTTTGGCATGTTGAAGCACGAATTTACTTTAAAAGTATCAACGGATTTATATTTTAAAGATTGCATTATGCCATTTTTTTGCTTGAAAAATAAATTACTTGAAAAATTCCACCATTTAAGAAAGAAAAGTATTAGTTTTGCTCCCCGTTTATTAATTAAGTTGAGTAACGCGGATGTGGCGAAATTGGCAGACGCACCAGACTTAGGATCTGGCGCCGCGAGGCATGTAGGTTCGACCCCTATCATCCGCACACATGAAGTTGATAAGTTGATTGTGTTATTGTTTCGAACAAATTCATTAACTCAGTTCGCTTATCAACTTTAATTTTTTATCTAAAGCGCAAAATTAAAACCATTACCAAATGTCTACAGTTGTAAGAGAAAACATCGGGTTGTTAACCGACAAACTAACCGTAAATGTATCTAAGGCAGAGTATTTACCAAACTTCGAAAAGAAATTAAAAGAATATAGCAAAACAGCCAATATCCCTGGATTTAGAAAAGGAATGGTGCCTGTTGGCATGATTAAAAAAATGTACGGTCCATCTGTGTTTAACGAAGAAGTGTTAAGAGCTGTGGAATCTAAATTGTACACTTATTTGAACGAAGTGAAACCAGATATTTTTGGTCAACCATTGCCACTTCAAGCATTCAACAATATGGATGTAAACAATCCTCAAGATTATGATTTTTCATTTGAAATTGGATTGAAACCAGCATTTGAATTATTAGATTTTTCTAAGGAATCATTAACCATTCATAATGTAGAAGTTACCGACGAAATGGTTTCGGAAGAAATAAACCGCATGCAAATTAAAGGCGGAAACATGACTGAGCCTGAAGCAATCGATAATGAAGAAAATGTGTTGAATGTATTGTTTACAGAATGCGATTCAAAAGGAAACACAATCGAAGGTGGCATTAGCAAAGAGAATTCTGTTTTGCTAAAATATTTTACCCCAAAAATGCAAAAAGAATTGATGGGTAAGAAAATGGCAGATTGTGTTGTATTTCAATTGGGTAAAACGTTTGAAGGAGATAAGCTTGACATGATGCTTCATGATTTAGGTTTGGATAAGAAAGATAAAGAAGCGGCGTCTAAATATTTCAAATTGGATATTGTAAAAATTGGCTTGGTTGAAAAACGCGAATTAAATGAAGATTTTTTCAATGAAGTTTATCCAGGAAAGGGAATTACAACTGAAGCTGAATTGCGCGACACATTAAAAGGTGAAATTGAAAAATATTGGGAAAGTCAATCAAAAAATCAACTTCACGATCAATTGTATCATTTGTTGTTGGATAAAACTTCAATGGAATTTCCAGAAGCATTTTTAAAAAGATGGTTACAAACAGGCGGCGAAAAACCTAAAACTGCAGAAGAAGCAGAAAAAGAATATCCAACATTTAGCAACCAATTGAAATGGACACTTATAAGCGATAAGTTAATTCAAGAAAACAAACTTGATGTAACTGATGAGGATTTAAGAACGCACATGAAAGAAGAAGTAATGCGTTATTTCGGACAAATGAATATGGGCGAAGACATGAGTTGGTTGGATAGTTATATCGACAGAATGATGAAGGATGAAAAGCAAATAGATGCTACTTATAGAAGATTAATCACAGAAAGATTATTTAGCTTCATGGAAAGTCAGGTAAAAACAAAATCTAAAAAAGTTACGCCTGATGAATTAACAGCGATGCAACATAATCATCAGCATTAATTTTCTTTTAAAAAACATTTTACAAATTAAGAGCTCGTTTTATAATGGGCTCTTTTTTATTGGGGGATGCTGGATGCGAGATGCTGTGTTTGATTAACTTCCAATTGGAAATTTAACACCAAACACCAAACACCAAACGTATATTTGTTTATTTTGTTTCAGTTGAAGTGTAAGGAATAACTAATAAGGAATATGGAATAATAAATAAGGAAGTGGAGGATGTCCTAGCATTTTACAATTTTAATGCTTTGATATTTTTCATAGCCCACGGTTTCAACCGTGGGTGGAAAATGATGCCGATTGCAAAATTCGCACCGTTTGCCAACCAGCGCCAATAAAAAACTATTAAAAACATCATCTCCTTTGATGATTGGTGAAAACACCAACATCGGCAGACGAAAATCCCCAACCTTTTGAACGCATTGAACCTTTTGAACATCATAAACCTCTTGTAAGGGTTGAAAATTTTCA
>CANFUJ010000184.1 GCA_947450165.1 Chitinophagaceae bacterium | reverse complement strand
TATTGTTATCCTGCTCCATATTTGTTTTTTTGTTTTTAGAAATGGATGAACATCCAACGAAATAAAACACGATTGCCAATATTACCCATTTCATATTTGTTTAACAATATAATGGTTTGATTGTTTTATAAATGATTCAAATCCGTGAACTTTGCCCAGTGAATTTCTTCGGACATTACCATCTAGACCACTTACCTAATAATCCCAAACACAACTTTGGTATTATTACACCAGATTTACTTCGAAATTTCACACCAAATTTATACGACAAGAATTTACTACACCATCTAAAAGATAGCGATTGGCAAGCTGGTGTGATAAAACACTTTGAAAGAGACAAACATTTTCATCAGTCTGTTTTTTTTAAAGAGACCTACAATGATTGTCATGAAATAACCAAAAATACATTTCAAAAAAATCAAATTCCAAGATTCTACTTTGCATTGCATGTTTTGATCGAAATGATTTTGGACAAGGTTCTCATTGGTCAAGATGAAAATAAACTTCAAGAATTTTATGAGCAACTGGAATTGTGCAAAGATGAAATACCCCGATTATTAGAACAGGTGAATCACCAAAATCCAAATTTGTTTTTAGAGAGATACAACCGTTTTTTAGAATCTAAATATTTGTTTAAATACCTTGATTCTTCAGGAATTGTCTATGGATTAAACAGAGTTTATATACAGGTAAATGCATATCATTATGATTGGAATATTGAACAAAAAAACGAATTGGAAGCTCTTGTACCTATTATTGAATCTGCAATTCAACAAAACATTACAAAGTTGAATTCCTGAAGAGTGCGTAAAGCAAAAACAACAGCGTAGAAATATGTAAAAACTCTTTCCATTTCCTCCATTTATTTCCCTCATAAAAACCTGAAATAAATATAGAAACAGGAATTGACGCAACAATAAAATAGTGTGGGTAATCTTTAAATCTGATAAAAAAAATTGAAAGCACATAGAAGCCAAAAATTAACATTGCCAATTTGCTACGTCTAGTTTCAACATTTGATCTAAAATAACTACCAACTACTTGCAATACCCCAACAAATACAAAAATTAGCAATAAAAACAACAACAAAATTTCTGGTCCATCCTTGAGCCAATGGAAGTCTAAAGTCTTATTTCTAATTACCCAAAATTGCCAAGTATTATAAAAATCGTAAGAAAAATTTGATAAATATCCGATTGCTGAAACTAAATAATAAGGCATTATCAGACCAAATAAAATAGCAAATATATCTAAGGGTAATATAGGTTTGAACAATATAATCGCAACAATTAAAAAAATGATGACCCAATAGTGTTCAGCAATACATAACGCACTTATTCCAAAAAATAATGCACTTAAAAAAAGCCATTTTCTTTGGTAATTATTCTTAATGTATAAATAAAAGTAAGTTAGTCCAATTAAAACAAAAACATTTCCCAATTGAACATTTGACAAATAAAAATTCTCTAAAAAACATGAATTGACAATTGCAAAAAAATACAAAATCACATAACCAGGTTTTTCAACAATATTATACTCCCAACATAACTTATTTACTATTAATCCTTCAATGATAACTACCATGAACGACAATGCAAATGACAACCAACGAACTGAATTAATTTCATTGATAAAGTTTGATAATATTCCTGTATTTAAAGTGGTACTCGGCTGGTAATTTGTAACAAAGTAAATTGGAATTCGAATGAGCATGATTACCAGAATAACCAATGTCAAAGAACCTATTTTATTATCAAAAAACTTCCTAATCATTTCCCGTTAATTGCATCCAAAACCATTGTTTGTCGCGGAACAAAGGTACCGTAAATGTACAATAATCCATCTCTTTTCCATCAAATGGAACAGACAAATTATAGAAATTATCACTATTCATAACCACTTTTTTAACAATTTGGAAATTTGGCTGAATACAATAATCCAAAATCTGATTCTTTCTGGCAATATCATCATTAAAAACCACATGGATTCCATCTTTACATACATAACTTCCAAAACCCAATAAATAGGCATTTGAAATTGTAGCAGATTGATCTTTTTTTATAACCACACTACTATCCAAAGCAAAATCACGGTTCATAAACATCCCAATAATATCGCCGTAATGATAAGATATTTTTGTTGCAGTTTGCGGAATCCCGTTTACATAATAAGTTTCCAATTGCCTAAGTTCATTAAACTGCTCAATTAAGAAAAAACTACTCCCATTTGAATTCATTACCAAACGCCTCAAATACAAATTACGGGGCATTTCTTTCCGTTTATTATTTCTAACTCCTAAAATTTGATCAATTGTATTTTGCTGAAATTCATAATCATGGTATGATTTCTGAGGGAAGTTATTGTGTAAAATTACTTGATCAAAGCAACCAATTATGTCCAAACCATTCGAACTTGAATAAAGT
Source organism: Chitinophagaceae bacterium (assembly GCA_947450165.1). Lineage (GTDB taxonomy): Bacteria > Bacteroidota > Bacteroidia > Chitinophagales > Chitinophagaceae > Ferruginibacter. Next base: position 2,204 of record CANFUJ010000184.1, on the reverse strand, counting down.
CCACTTATGTGCCAGTCTTGCTGAATCGGATCTACCGTCAAAATCGAATTCATATAAGTTCCATTATTCAGGTTTAGTTTGAAAATTTCACTCAATTTTTCGGAAAATGCACAAAGATATAACTCCTGATTTTTTACAGATTTCGTACCAAATTCTCTAGGTAAATTCGCCAAAATAGTTCCAACAAATTTTGCACTATCAGACAAAGATCCAGCATCCCAAATCAAATAGTCTTTCGACATTTTTAATGTGTCCGCCTTTTGAAAAACCCTATCTCCTTTTAAATTATAAATAGAAACACCAATTAAACTGGTATTTTTTTTGATTTCATTAATATATCCGAAAACCCACTGACTTCTATCCAAACAAAAATCAACCATCAAATGGTCAATACTGATGTTAGGCATATCGAAATTTGAAATAATCTTAGTTTCTACAATGCCATTTAAATCGTTACCAATTTTATTTAAAAATAACCGCAAAGGTTCCTTTCGTTTTTTCAAAACACTCACCCAATAAATTCCAGAATCCGTTGTGAAAATTTTTAATACGTAAACCTTTCTCGCTATTTCAAAAAACCGATCTTCAATAAAACCCAAATCATTGTCATATCTTTCAATACTAAAACCACCTGACAAATTTTCTCTGGCATAATTTAAAAAATAATTCCCAAAGTAATTCTGCCCAATAGGTCTATGATACAAACTGTTTTTTTGATTTAATTGCGATTTATTTGATAAAATATATTGCTGTCCATTTACGTCTATACCAATGAAAAAAAGGAAAATTACCAATAGTATTTTGCGCATATCCCTCAAAATTCGATTTCAAACACCACATTCGCAAATACAATCGTAATTTTGTAGTCTAATTTGAATTATTTTGATAGAAAACGAAAAACCTCAAGAAATTGCCATTATTGTGGGAGTCCAATCTCAAAGACAAGAATTGCCAGTAGATGAATATCTCGATGAACTTGAGCAATTGGTTTATACGTCGGGAGCAAAAAGCATAAAAAGATTCACCCAAAAACTTGAACACCCTCATGCCAAAACCTATGTTGGAAAAGGAAAAATGCAAGAAATTGCCGAATACTGCAAAAACAACAAAGTTGATATTGCCATATTTGACGATGAATTAAGCCCTGCGCAAGTTAGAAATCTAGAAAAAGAAATCATTGATGTTAAAGTACTTACTCGAACCCATTTGATTCTAGATATTTTTGCTAAAAATGCCCAAACTGCACAAGCAAAAACACAAGTTGAATTGGCTCAAAGCATTTTCTTGTTGCCGCGACTAACCGGTATGTGGACGCATTTAAGCAAACAAAAAGGGGGTATCGGTATGAAAGGACCCGGTGAAACTGAAATTGAAACCGATAGACGTACATTAAGAGCAAAAATCACACTTTTAAAGGAACGTTTACTTCATATTGAAAAAATTGGCATTACACAAAGAGCTTCAAGAGAAGGTGCCCTTAGGGCTGCATTGGTTGGATACACGAATGTTGGAAAAAGCACAATCATGAACTTATTAAGTCGTTCTGATGTTTTGGTGGAAGACAAATTTTTCGCCACTTTAGATTCTACAGTGCGTAAAATTGTATTGCCCAATCCTTTGGAAGAGGGTGAGAATGTTCCCATTTTATTAAGTGATACAGTAGGATTTATACGAAAACTGCCTACCCTTTTGGTGGAAAGTTTTAAAAGCACATTGGCAGAAGCCTTAGAAGCTGATTTGCTTATCCATGTTGTTGATATTAGCAACCCTAACTATGAAAAACAAATGCAATCAGTTAAAGAAACACTGCATAGTATTGGTGCTTCCGATAAACCAGAATTAATTATTTTTAATAAAGTTGATGCTTTTAAGGGACATGACGACGATTTTTTTGTTGGAACCACAGGTTTAACAATTGAACAATTTGAAAAAAGTTGGATGGCAAAAGAAAATGCTCCTGCAGTATTTATTTCAGCAACCAACAAAACCAATGTTGATCGTTTGAGAGATTCAGTTGTTAATGAATTATTAAAAGTTCGAACACCAGGTTATTGATTTTTTTACATTTCTATTACAAAAAAGAGCGGCAATTGCCGCTCTTTTTATAATTCATCTTCGTTGAAGAAATAATCATCATCCGTAGGATAATCACTCCAGATTTCTTCAATGCTCTCATAAGGTTCTCCATCATCTTCCAATTCTTG
>CANFUJ010000183.1 GCA_947450165.1 Chitinophagaceae bacterium | reverse complement strand
TTAAATAGTTTTGATGAACAAAAATCACCAAGACTGATTTTTGTGGCGGAGAAAACGGCATAAAAAATGTTTATTTAATAACCCAATATCAAATTGAATGGTAATAATCGTTTAATATGTTTAGATCGCTAATTGATTTTGATAAATATTTATTTGGCATTGTTAATCAAAAAGCAAGCAATCCTTTTTTTGATTCAATAATGCCTTTTTTTCGTCAACCTCTTTTTTGGCTGCCTTTGTATTTGTTCATTATTTTATTTGCGATTTATAACTTTCCAAAAAAAGCTGCTATTTGGATTGGAAGTTTATTGTTAACTATTACCATTACAGATTCTGTAAGCAGTCATATTTTCAAGCCTCTTTTTGAAAGATTAAGACCTTGCAACAATCCTGAACTCGCCGACAGTATTCGATTGTTGGTTGATCATTGTGGACAAAATGGAAGTTTTACATCATCACATGCCACCAACCATTTTGGAATTGCGGTATTTATTTTTATGACGTTGGATAAAGTATGGGGCAAATTTAACTACTTGTTTATTTTATGGGCAGGCGTCATTTCATTTGCACAAGTATATGTTGGTGTTCATTTCCCTTTTGATGTAATTGGCGGTGCAATTTTGGGAAGTAGTATTGGTTATTTAACGGCAAGTGCTTTTAAAAATAAAGTAGGTTGTATCGAAATCATTTAGACAAAATTTATGAATAGAAATCATTTATTGATTGCCGGTTCTTTATTACTCGTTTATTTAATTGGGTTTGGCATAAACATTATGGATGTAGATGCTGCGCAATATGCTTCTATGAGCAGAGAAATGTTGCGTAGCGGAAACTATCTACATGTTTACGATACAGGCATAGAATACCTTGATAAACCTCCATTTTTATTTTGGATAAGTGCTTTAAGCATGAAAATATTTGGCATTAATAACTTCGCATATCGCTTACCGTCATTTCTGTTTGCTTTGTTGGCGGTTTTGTCTACATACAAATTGGCGAAATTATTTTACGACAAAAAAACGGCATTATTATCTGCATTGATACTTGCTACATCACAAGGATTTTTTTTAATGAATCATGATGTAAGAACCGACACGATATTAATGGGTTGTGTAGCATTTTGTGTTTGGCAGTTGGCCGCTTGGTATCAAACCAATAAAATATGGCATTTCATTTTGGGATCTATTGGAATTGGTATAGGCATGATGACAAAAGGACCAATAGCATTGTTGGTTCCATGTTTTGGCTTTTTCAGTCATTTTTTGCTGCAACGAAACTTTAAGGTATTTTTTAAATGGGAATATATTTTAGCCATTTTAATTATTGGCGTTTTACTGATACCAATGAGTTGGGGACTTTATGACCAATTTGATTTACATCCAGAAAAAATTGTAAATGGAAAAACTGGTGTTTCGGGTTTGCGATTTTTTTATTGGACCCAAAGTTTTGGCAGAATCACCGGTGAATCGGTGTGGAATAACGGAGCGGGAATTAGTTTTCTTTTACAAAATATGTTGTGGTCATTTTTACCTTGGATTTTATTTTTTATAGCAGCTTTAATTTGGCAAATAAAAAATATTGCTCAAAAAAAATTCTCGATCAATAAAACTGCTGAAGCCATTTGCATTGGCGGATTTATTCTAACCTACTTGTCATTGGGCATGAGCAAATACCAGCTACCACATTATATATTTGTTGCATTCCCTTTTGCAGCCATAATTACCGCCGTTTATTTGAATCATCTATTTGAAGAAAGGCAAGATTCTAAATGGCTAAAGGTTTTTACAAATATGCATGTTGTAATATTCTCTTTACTTTGGATAGCCATCATATTATTATTAAAAATACCATTTGAAACCATTCATATTTTATTTTTCATTTTAGCCATTGTATTATTTGTGTTGATGATTTACTATTTCATCAGAATAAAAGATTACAAAAACAAGTTGATTTTTGTTTGTCTTTTTACCATAATCGGTTTGAATCTATTTTTAAATGTCGCTATTTATCCTGCATTGCTCGAATACCAAACAGGAAGCACTGTGGGTAAATACATCAAAAAAAATCAAATCAATCCCAATAAAGTTTTTACTTATCAGTTTTCGATTATGAGAAGCATTCATTTTTATTCGGATGGATTTGTAAGAGAACAAAACAATCTAGATTCAATTAAATCGGGCGACTTCATCATTACAACTGAGGAAAAGCTGAATGATTTATCAAATGCTAAAAAGAATTTTTCAATTTTAAAAACGGGAGAAGATTTTGGTATATCCCGTTTATCGTTGATTTTTCTGAATCCCAAAAGCAGAAAATCATTGGTAACAAAATACGCGCTTATTAAAATAAATTAGATTGAATTCAGCGAACATGTAGCTCAACCCTTATATTTGTAAGGATATTTTGGCTTTTGCCAATCAATTTATTGTTTCAATTATGGAAATTTTTATATTACTCTTACTTATTTTTTTCAATGGATTATTCGTTTTGGGTGAAATCGCATTAATCAGTGCCCGCAAATCAAGAATGGAAAGTTTGGCCAACAAAGGCGATGTAAAAGCCAAAGCAGCTTTATTGCTCATCGATCATCCAGAACGTTTTTTAAGTACTGCACAAATTGGCATGACGGGTATCGCGATTTTAACGGGGGTTTACTCTGGTGAAAAATTTGGAGAAGATTTAAAACCATTTTTGGAAAGCATCCCAGCTTTAAAACCATATGCGGCTTCGCTTTCAACAACCATCGTAGTTGTAATCGTAACATTTTTATCCATCATTTTTGGCGAACTCATTCCTAAAAAATTGGGCTTGATGCAAGCCGAAAGAATTGCACGTATTGCTGCCGGACCGATGAATGTTATCTCAAAAATTGTTTACCCATTCGTTTGGTTACTATCCAACTTCACCAATTTGATTTTTAAAATATTTGGCGTAAAAAAACCTTCTGATAATGCAGTAACAGAAGAAGAAATTAAAATGATGATTACGGAAGGCAGTGAACATGGTTCGATTGAAGAGGATGAAAAAGAAATTATTGAACGAGTTTTTCATTTGGGGGATAGAAACATAACTTCTTTGATGACGCATCGTACCGAAATTGTATGGCTCGATATTAATGAAACTGTTCAAGATGTAAAAAATAAACTACCCGAAATTGTATATAGCACTTACCCTGTGTGCGATGGCGTTGTAGATGAAATCAAAGGAATCGTTTACGTAAAAGATTTACTTAAAGCTGCACCAGAAACAAAGCTTGAGCATCTGATTAAACCTACTTTATTTGTACCTGAAAATAATAAAGCATATCAATTATTGGAAAAAATAAAGACTTCAAAAATACATGCATGCTTTATCGTTAGTGAATATGGCACACTTGAAGGGATGATTACGTTGAATGATATTGTAGAAGCCATTGTGGGCGACTTACCGCAAGCTGGGCAAGATGAATATGAAATTGTAAAACGAGAAGATGGCACTTTCTTAGTAGATGCGCTGATTCAATTTTATGATTTCTTAAGTTATTTTGAGCGTGCAGAATGGATGAATGAAGGCGAACATGAATTTGATACTTTAGCTGGTTTTGTACTCCACGAATTAGAACATATCCCATCAACGGGAGAAAGCTTCAGCTGGAAAGACTTTCATTTTGAAATCATCGATATGGATGGACAACGTATAGACAAAATACTTGTAAAAATTTCGGAAGAATTAAAAGATGAAATGGAGGAGGAATAAGAAAAGTAAAAAATCAAAAGTAAAAAGTAAAAAATGTAAGAATTCCTCCTTTTTAAATTTTGAATTTTAAATTTTGACTTAATAATTCAAACTAAAATTACTATCTGGATTTACCAACTTTGTACTTTTTCTATTTCCATTTACTACTAAATGAATAATGCTGATTTGCTCAGATTTATATTCATATAAAATATCATCCTGAACGTCTATTTTTTTCATCGTTGCCACGTCATCAATTTCAAAATAACTTTGAATGGCATCTTCATTTTGCTCATACCCCAAAAAATCCATTTGCTTTAATTTTCCATCAACTTTTATTTTAAGGTGTTGCTGTATGTATTGATCCACCAACGACTCCATCAATTTTTTATCCGTAGGTTGTAAAAGATTTATTTTTGATTTTGTTTTAGATTTCAAAATTGCCTCAAAATCGCCAGTGAAAATCTTACAGCTAACTTCAAGCGTTTTATCTTTTGAATTGTGTTGAATTTCGGTAACGCTAACATAAATGGGATGTGTTGTTGCACCCGAAAAAATGAAAAACATAAAAACCAATAAAATACGCATAACTAAACTTGAATTATTTTTGAACATTATTTATAATTTAAAATGTTTCCTTTAGCTTGTAATCAAAACTAGGTTTTTACTTTTAAGAAATACATCAATAATGGAAGATTTTGTTTTTTACTTCAAATTGGGCTGGCAACATATTATCAGTTTTGACGCTTTTGACCATTTGTTTTTTATCATGGCATTAACGTCAATATATCTTTTAAAAGATATAAAGCAGGTTTTGTTTTTAATAACCGCGTTTACAATTGGACATGCTATTTCTTTAAGTTTGAGTATTTTGAATTTGGTAAGAATGAATAGCTCAATAGTTGAATTTCTAATTCCAATAAGCATCATTATTACCGCAGAAATTCAATTTGTAAAAAGCATACACCATAAAGCCCCATTTC
>CANFUJ010000182.1 GCA_947450165.1 Chitinophagaceae bacterium | reverse complement strand
CCAGAAGATCGGTTCCTTCAGGTATTCGACTTTACATTTGACGTTTCCTATTTTTCTATGTTTGTGCCCCTTTCAATAGGAGCTACACTTTATGCATTGGATAATAAGCCAGGAAGGATGAAATTTTTGGAGATTATTCAAATGTTGCAAGAGCACAAAATCACCGTAGTGAGTATGGTGCCAACTATTTTGTTGTTTCTCAAGAAATACTTGAGTAAAATTTCACTTCCTGATTTGAAATATAGCTTCTTCATCGGAGATATCTTATATCAAGATGCTACAGCTGTATGGAAGAATTGCTTGCCTAATGGCGAGGTGCATAATTTTTATGGCCCAACCGAGGTTACCATCAAGTGTACTCGATATATCTGGGATGAAAATCAATCTGAATTAGAAGCTGTTAATAATATTGTGCCTATCGGTACTGTATTTCCTGGAGTTGATTACCTTATAATTAATGAAGAAGGTACACCCCTTGAAGTGGGCGAAACTGGTGAATTATGTTTCTATGGCAAGCAAGTGATTGATGGTTATGTGGGTATGGAACATGAACAAATGTTTATCAATATCGAAATCGATGGCCTAACCAAACGTTGCTACCGTACTGGAGATCTTTGTTCTATAAATGCATATGGCAACTTGCTATTTCATGGCAGAAAGGACTTTCAATGTAAAATAAATGGGTATCGAATTGAAATTCCTGAAATTGAAAAGGTATTATATGATATCGTGAAAAGTCCGGTTGCCATTGTTGCTAAGAAGAATGAAGTCGGACTTAATTACCTTGTAGGTTTTATTGAAGGGCAGTCAATAGCAGAGGATCAATTAAAGGCAGAAATGCTTAGATTCCTACCAGAATACATGATACCTTCCAAATTAGTCTATCTTGACAAAATTCCATTAAATGGTAATCAGAAATTAGATCGAAAAGAATTGTCATTATTAAATTACTAAGTATAAATTATAACATGAGGACAACTGAACAAATTCTAGTAGAACTTCAAGCTATATTCATTAAGGAGTTTTCTGATAAAAATATCATATTGAATGATGGGACTACCGCAAATGATATTGCTATGTGGGACTCCTTAACTCATATGGGTTTGATGGATACTATTGAGAGACATTTTGAAATTAGTTTTTCATTAGATGAAATGATTTCGTTCAAAAATGTGGGAGATCTTCGTGCTGCAATAATCACCAAATTGATTTAATTTCATGAATCCAGGTTCTTTAAATTATTTTTTTCTATTGATCGGGACAATGGTCATCTTCTATTTGTTTAAAGAAAACAAATCGAAGCAATCTATTTTATTGCTTGCTAGTTTACTTTTTCTTTCTTTTTTTGGAATCATTCCTGTTATTACTTGTGTTTTCTTAAGCATACTGAACTTTTATTTCGCTCAACAGGCGCATAAAGGGGGGTATGGATTTAACAAGCTAGTTATTATAAATTCTTTTAATGTTATAGTATTATTAGCATTTAGGTTTGTAAATGAACTAAAAATGGGTTCTTTGTTTACTGCCCCTCTCATAGGCGAACAATTCATCGCAGCACTAGGAATTGGTTTTTATTCGCTCCAAAATATAGGTTATCAAATTGATGTTTATAAGAAAAGGTATTTCCCTGAGGAGAGTCTTTTGCCTTTTATCCTTTGCAATACCTTTTTTACACGTGTATCATCTGGCCCAATCTTGAATATTAAGGTCTTTAATACTAGCTTAAGTAAACTTCCAATCCGTTTAAAGGAGGAAGATTTCACAGTTGGGCTACAACGAATACTAGTTGGATTAATCAAGAAGATTGTAATCGCAGAGCGTTTTTCATACTATATAAATTTATATTTTGACGGTATCAATCCGGGGGTAAAAACTGGTTATGATGTAGTGGCAGGTAGTTTTTTATTTACTCTTCAACTTTATTTTGATTTTTCTGGATACATGGATTTAGCCATTGGGTCAGCACGCATGTTTGGCATCAATCTCAATGAAAATTTTAATATGCCTTTGCGCTCTCAATCGGTTTCTGAATGGTGGCGAAGATGGCATATCACGTTAATCAATTGGTTTACTCAATATATTTATTATCCAGTAGCATATAGATTTAGGTCTAAACGCACCCTTGCAACTATACTGGCTATTATTTCAACTTTTGGGATAAGTTCTGTTTGGCATGGTTTTGGAATAACCTATTTAATCTGGGGTTGTTTGCATATCGTTTATTTGATTGTCGAAAATTTTCTAAAGAAGGATTTAATTAAGTTGAATGAAAAGTTAACGCCATATTATTATTCGTTGATTTTTACGCCGTTTACCTTTATGATGGTGTCATTTTCAAATCTATTCTTTAGGTCAAATTCTCTTCAAGATGCAAAGAGATTATTGGTTACACTATTTGATTTGTCCAATTTTTGGCCAAAGATTCCTTTTGTGACTTGGCTAGTACATGGGGTTCATTGGAAGATGCAATTTTTATTAAGCTTACGTATCGGTGTAATATTTGCATTAATTTATCTGTTTTTTGAACATAAAATAATCACCCGACTAAATCAACCGAAATTCAATGTGTTGCTAGTTGCCTTTATGATTATTTTCCTCACCATTTTTGGGGTTTTTAATAGCGGAACTCGTTTTATTTATATGAATTTTTAACATATATATATGTGGAAGAAACTGTTATTAGCAATCTTACTTAGCGGATTTTTTCTGTTTTTTGGAGAAAAGGTTTCCGATTTTTTCATGAAGCGAAATCCGCGGTTGAAAAGCAGCTACATAACTGAAGTTGAGCAAAACGCCGATATTTTAATACTAGGTGCATGTGAAGCTGAAATGATGTTAGATCCTGAATTGTTTGAACGTAAAACAGGTTATAAGACATTTAATTTGGGGGAGAGTGGTACTCGTTTTGCAGATAATTACTTGTACTTATATCAATATTTAAAATATCAAAAGCGTCCTAAATACCTTATTTTACATGTTTCTCCTGAATCATTTTATAATGCAGATAATAAGTTATTAACCACCTACTTGCATCAGGCATTTCTTTCTGATACAACAGTTTACAATGTGATTAAAGAACTAGATCCTGAATACATCAGATTTTCGAAAATTCCATTTTTGAAGTATTCGTATTATAACATCTATTCATTGTATAACATTATAGAGGCTACAGGTTATACGGCTTTACATAAAAAATACCCTCCATCAATTAATGGCTTTGTTTCTCCTAGACCTGCAGATACAGTTGATGCCTTTCAGACGATTATTAATAAAGTACATGGTTATAAGTGGAGTAGTACTGAAGAAAAATATTTTCGTAAAATCATATCGCTTTGCATGCATGAAGGTATTAAGCCTATTTTTTACAAAGTACCCTATTATAAAGGGTATTATGATGCAAATTTATTTTTACGTGACTATGAGACTAAAATTGGTCGGATAGCTTCTGAAAATAAAATACCTTATTATGTCTATGACACATCTAGTTTAACAAAAGACTACAAAAATTATTTCTGGTTAGTTAATAATTTATTATCGATGAAGTCTATTCCTACATTCAATAATATGTTTATTAAAGATATAAATGATAACGTGTTTCTTCATGATTCCAAAAAGTAGTCCCATGACTATTTTGAATTATTTTTAGCTTTTTTTCTGGTAATTTCACAAAGCCATTTACTGCTTCAAAATTCTCTGCCTAGATAGTATTCCATCTGAATTGGATATAACTATTACATACACACCATTTATCAGTCCTGAAAGATTGAGTTGATTGTTTGATTGTATAGTCTTTTTAGAAAGTATCATTTCGCCGTTCAGATTATATAATTTGATATCCGACATTCCTTTTATAGTATTCATATTCAAATTTAGAATTCCCTTAACGGGATTTGGATAGATGGCAATTTTTAAATTGTCTGCTTCGGTTGAAGCATTGCTACCATTTTGCAAATTAACTACATTCGGAATTGAATTGGTTAGTTTAGTCGCTGTCCCTAACGCTACTTTTAGCGTATAGCATGATGTCGCATTAAATGTATTGGTGCTGCTTCCGTATACCTGTGCATAATAGGTGCCCGCAGTAGCTGTATAGCTTATGCTTTCATTGCTCGTATTGCTTTTTTGGGATATACCTACTTGAGTACCTACACTATTTAATAGTTTAAGATTATAGTTGGCTGGTAATGTTGTGAGTGTTATGGTTATTGTTCCACCAGTTGTGATGACAAACTTGTAATTGTCAACATCACTCTTTTGATTAATCTGTCCTTTTATATCGGTATTGAATGGAATTCTAGCTGCACCGGTTGTTGTACCATTTGCACTTGAATCATATGCGCTTTGGCATGTTGGGGTAGTAGTTGTGAATTGGGCCGCCACATAATTCCCATTTCCTGCAGGACAAGTAGCTATTACTCTCCAATCATACAATGATGATTGGGATAAGCTATTTACTGTTGCTGTTGTTGTTGCTTGCAAACTTGAGTAATTTGTCCAAGTGCCAGTTGTATTGAGTTTGTAATCTACAGAATACCCTGTTGCTCCGTTAACGGCATTCCACCCTAATGTAGCACTATTGCTTGCTATAGCTGTGGTGTTAAGTCCTGTTGGATCACCACATAGTGGTGGTTGACCAATAATAAAATCAGTGTTGCTTACATCAAAAAATATATTGTTAACTGCTTCGATTTTAATTCTCGCTGTATTGGTT
>CANFUJ010000181.1 GCA_947450165.1 Chitinophagaceae bacterium | reverse complement strand
CGTCTGTGTCAAACCATTCGTAATGTCGATAAATAGGATACGTATCTGCAGGATAATCCAGATTTACATAATTGGTGGATAAATCAAATGTAATTTTTTTTGGTGCTTTATTTGGAGGTTTGTTGATGCTAAATTTCCCAAAACCTTTGTTTTCAGTATCGGTAATTATGCCTTCTGTATTTTCGGGATGAATAATGGTAGGAATTCTGAGCGGTATCGTTTCTTCGAATTTGTTATTTTCAATAGAAGAAATTTGGAGAAAAAAACTTCCATCAGACCAAATGATGGAATCTACTTTTCCTTGACTGTTTTTTCCATTTCCAATCATCATAAAATAATTGCCAACAGAATCCACTTTCATGATTTGATTTTCGGAATACAATTCAATGCTTGCTGTATTTCGTTGTATGATTTTTATGTTTACAGGGATGGAAATTTTATCAAACCCGATATGATTTTCTAAATCAATTTTTCCATGAAATCCAATGTGTTGAGCAGATGCATTTTTGGAAATTCCTACCAAAAAGAAAATTAATAATTTAAAACAAAGGTTCATTTTACATGCATTTTACAATTCGAATAAAACGGCTTTGGGTTAATTTGATAAAATTTTATCTTTATTGGCAAGTTGTCCGCAAGCGGCATCAATGTCTTTTCCTCTACTTCTTCTCACCCTAACATTTACTTTATGTTTGGCTAAGAAATCAGTAAACAATTGAGTGGCATCTTCTTCCGGCTTAATGAATTCGGCACCTGCAATGGGGTTGTATTCAATGACATTGATTAAATGCGTTGGAATTTTACGATAGATTTTTACCAATTCGGCAGCATCTTCCAAACTGTCATTTTTGTCTTTGAATAAAATGTATTCTAATGTAATGTCGTTTTTGGTGTGGTCGTAAAAATAATTCAATGCTTCAATCAACGTATCAATGGTATTTGATTCATTAATGGGCATGATTTCATTTCGTTTTTTATCGGTAGGGGCGTGTAATGAAAGGGCTAGATTAAATCTTACTTTATCATCGCCAAGTTGCTTTATCATTTTTGCCACACCTGCTGTAGAAACGGTAATCCTTTTCGGACTCATGTTCATGCTATCAGAAGCCGTAATTCTATCAATTGATTTGAGTACATTTTTGTAATTCAATAATGGTTCACCCATTCCCATATAAACTATATTGGTCAATTTTTTATTGTACATTTTTTCGCTCTGTTCATTTAACAACGCTACTTGATCGTAAATCTCATCAAAACTTAGGTTGCGTTTTCTTTCCATTTTACCCGTTGCGCAAAATTTGCAAGTTAAACTGCAACCTATTTGAGACGAAACACAAGCGGTATTTCTTTTTTCAGTTGGAATTAAAACGCCTTCAATTAAATGATCGTCGAAAGTTTTGAATCTAGATTTGATGGTGCCATCATTGCTATATTGAGTGGCATCAACACGAATGGCATTCATATCAAAATCTTCAGAAAGTTTTTTTCTTAATTCAACTGAAAGGTTGCTCATTTGTTCAAAATCTCTTGCGTTTTTTTTCCATAACCACTCATAAGCTTGAATGGCGCGAAATTTTTTATCGCCTATAGATTCAAAGTATGCTTTAAGTTCAACGAGAGAAAGTTCTCTGATATTTTTATTTGATGACATTTCGCAAAGATAATCATCCTACATTTGAATATCTTTTAGTTACAATCTAAACTTTTGGAAATTATAATTAAATTTTCCAATTTAGTGGAGGTAAAAGTATTGTTTTCTAAAATTATAAAATTATGGAAACTGTTTATGTAATTGATTCAGTGCGTACGCCGATAGGAAGATATGGAGGTGTATTGTCCACTATTAGACCAGATGATTTATTGGCTTTGGCCATTAAGGCATTGATCAATCGCAATCCAAATGTAGATGTAAATGCCATTGAAGATGTAATAGCAGGTGCGGCCAACCAAAGTGGTGAGGATAATCGTAATGTAGCAAGAATGGCAGCTTTATTGGCAGGATTGCCAACAACTATAGCTGGAAATACTGTAAACAGATTATGCGCTAGTGGATTGCAAGCCATCATGGATAGTGCCAGAACAATAGCTTGTGGAGATGCGCAAATAATGATTGCTTGTGGTGTAGAAAGCATGAGCAGAGCTCCGTTTGTAATGCCTAAAGCTACAAGTGCGTTTGATAGAAATGCGCAAATATTTGACACAACAATGGGATGGCGTTTTGTAAATCGTCAACTTGCTGATATGTATTTTCCATACACGATGGGTGAAACGGCTGAAAATATTGCCAAACAATGGAATATCAGCCGCCATGCACAAGATGAATTTGCGATGAGTAGTCAACAGAAATATGCAAAAGCGCTTAAAGAAAATAAATTCAAAGAAGAAATAATTCCAGTTCGAGTACAAGTTGGGAAGGATACATTTGATGTGGAGCAAGATGAACATCCAAGATTAACTGGTTTGGATAAATTAGCGATGCTGAAACCTGCTTTTATAAAAGATGGTACCGTAACTGCCGGAAATAGCAGTGGTATTAATGATGGTGCATCTGCGATGTTATTGGCAAATGAAACTGCGGTTAAAAAATTCGGATTAAACCCAATAGCTATTGTGAAAAGTATGGCTGTAGCTGGCGTTGAGCCCGCTGTAATGGGCATTGGTCCGGTGCCTGCCACACAAAAAGTTTTGAAGCGTGCAGGCATATCCGTTACTGATCTTGATTTAATAGAACTCAATGAGGCTTTTGCATCTCAAAGTATCGCTTGTATTCATGATTTAGGGTTGGATTTAGAAAAAGTAAATGTTAATGGAGGCGCTATTGCATTAGGGCATCCGCTCGGCTGTAGTGGTGTAAGAATTTCAACCACGTTATTACACGAAATGAAAAAAAGAAACAGCAAATACGGATTGGCTACCATGTGCGTTGGCGTAGGACAAGGCGCTGCCATTCTGTTTGAAGGCGTTTAGAAAAATGTCAATAATTGTTTGGGATTATTCTGTTGAAATTTTGTTTTTCAAATAATCAGATAATCCATCTATAGTAACTGATTCTTGTATGCCAGTTTTTAAATGCTTTACCAAACAAATCTTTTCTTCAATTTCTTTGCTTCCAAGAATAACCGCATAAGATATTTTTTTCTTGTCGGCGAATTTAAACTGCTTATCCATTTTTACCGGCTCATGATATAACTCTGCAGAAATGCCATTTTTTCTAACGTCTTGCATTATTGAGTACGCATACAAAGATTCTGATTCGCCCAAGTTGAAGAAAATTACTTGAGTACCCAATTGTGCATTGGCAGGAAATAAATTCAACTCTTCCAACACATCAAAAATTCGGTCAACACCAAAACTGATGCCCACTCCAGGAATGCCCGCAACACCAAACAATTCTGTTAAATTATCGTATCTGCCGCCACCGCCGATGCTTCCCATTTGAACAGTTTCAGGTGCTTTTACTTCAAATATTGAACCCGTATAATAGTTTAATCCACGTGCTAAAGTGAAATCGATTTCGATGTTTGCTGTGGTGGATTGTTGAGTAATCCAAGTCAATTCCTCAATGCCATTTTTTGCATTATCATTAACCCCCAATAATTGTGTTATTGATATTAATTTCTCTGCATTAGTCCCATTAATTCCAAGATATGTTTCGATAGATTTTATTTGGGCTTCATTTAATCCACGTTGTTCTAATTCAATTTTTACTTTGTCTATTCCAATTTTATCCAGTTTGTCTATGGCAATGGTGATGTCGGTTAATAAATGTTCGCCACCACAAGATTCAGCCAATGCCAAAAGTATTTTTCGGTTGTTTATTTTTAAGGTATATTCCTTTAAACCGAGTTTGTTAAACACATCGTGGTAAATATTGGTAAGGTCCAACTCATTCATTAATGCGTTGCTTCCAACAATATCTGCATCACATTGTGTGAACTCTCTGTAACGACCTTTTTGCGGTCTGTCAGCTCTCCAAACAGGTTGAATTTGGTAGCGTTTAAACGGGAACGTTAGTATGCCATGATTCATGGCTACATATCTTGCAAATGGTATGGTTAAATCGTATTTCAAAGCTCTTTCTGTAAGCAATGGACTGTTTTTCCCTTCTAATACTTTTTCAAAACCTGCTTTTGCTTTGTCTGTGTTTTTCGGATCGTTGAGTCCATTGTTCAGTATTTTGAAAATCAAACGATCACCTTCTTCGCCATATTTCCCCATTAATGTTTCGAGGTTTTCCATTGCAGGTGTTTCTAAGGGTTGAAACCCGTATAGTTCAAAAACTTGTTTTATGGTAGAAAGAATATAATTTCTTTTATGCACGGTTTCTGCAGAAAAATCACGGGTTCCTTGTGGTAAACTTGGTTTTGACATGTAGCTAAATTGTTTTTGAAGGGTTAGCGTATTTATTGATGATGGCATCACAAGCTTTGTCGATAAGTGCATAAACTTCAACAAAATCTTTTTCGGTTCCATACCAAGGATCGGGAACATTTTGCAATTTCCCAGGATAAAGTGGTTCTAGAAATAATTGAACTTTTTCTTCACTGTATTCATCTTGAGCAATTTTTTGAATATCATAGATTACATCGTTTGCCATGGCAAAAATTAAATCGTATTTTGATAAATCTTTTTTTAAAAACTTTCTTGATCTTTGGCTGCTGATGTCAATTCCGTTCTGTGAACAAATTTTCGTACTCAAATGATGCGGATTTTCGCCATTGTGAAAACCATT
>CANFUJ010000180.1 GCA_947450165.1 Chitinophagaceae bacterium | reverse complement strand
TATTTTCAGCATGTTATTTTTACTCGTTTTTCATTTTTGTAATTTTGAAAAGCAAAACAAATTCGCGCTACATTTGTTATTAATACAAATTATGTTTTTCACCCTATTAAGAACATTTCTATGAATCCACTAATTTTTATTGGTATTGTATTGGGCACCTTTTTTATAATGGAAGGCATTACTTGGCTAACGCACAAATATGTGATGCATGGATTTTTATGGTTTTTGCATGAAGATCATCATCAACCTTCACCAGGTTTTTTTGAAAAAAATGATGCCTTCTTTTTAATCTTTGCCATACCAAGTTGGTTATGTATTATGTTGGGTTTACAACATCATTATTATTGGGTAGCAGCCATTGGTTTTGGGATTGCACTTTATGGCTTGGGTTATTTCATTGTACACGAAGTAATTATTCATCAACGTTTTAAGTGGTTTACCAGAAGCAATAACACTTATGTAAAAACAATTCGTTGGGCACATAAGATGCATCACAAACATTTGGGCAAAGAAGACGGCGAAAGTTTTGGAATGTTGTTGGTAGCTAAAAAATATTGGGATAAGGTTCAGAATGATAAGAAAATTCAGGAGAGGAAATAAGGATTGATGTTTTGAAATGGTAAGTGATACTAATAAATAAAAAGTATAAAGATATTTATTAAATATGTTTACGTTTTATGGCTTTGATTAAAGCACATTTCTTTTTAAAATGAAAAAAGTAAGACTGCTGATTTTTTTCTCTTCTTAGTTTTGTACCAAACACATTTACCCCAAACGCTGACGGTTTAAACGACAAATTTTATCCATTAACAAATTGCTCCTTTGAATATTATGAATGTTTGGTTTTTAATAGATGGGGTCAGCTGGTTTTCAAAACATCAAATCAATTTAATAAATGGAATGGGAAATTTAAAGGCGCTGATTGTCCATCGGGAGTTTATATTTGTTTGATAGCATATAAATTTCCTGCTCAGCCGAAAAAAAGCGTTCGCAGTTCAATTATACTTTTAAGGTAATGACAAACAGAAAAAGGCATATAACGTCACAAAAAAAACTTAATTTTTCGACTTAACTATCTCTTTCAAACCACCCATTCCGTACTTTTTATTTCAGTCTCTAATAGTTACACCGCCTCTGAAAGCCTTTATTGGTATGGGTATTTTAATTAATCATTTTTGTCCGAAAAACATATTTTTTGGTTTTATGAAAATATCTTCATTATGATTCCCCTTTTTATGAAATTACAGGAGTAAGATTAACTATGTACTCTGTTCCGTTATCATTATCAAATTCAATACCTTCATCAAATTTCGTAACTAATGATTCAACTCTAAATAAGAAAACTTCTCCTTCAGCAACCTTAAACACTTTTCTGACATGTTCCAAAATATCGTAATCATAAAAACTAATCTCTATAATATCTGAAATCTTTGGTACATTCATCTGCCACATTTTAAAAGCCACCTGTTTTCCTTCAAGAATAAATCGAATGCAATTTTGCATTTGCAAGTTATTCCTTTGGATAGAATCCTCTATATCTCGAATTTTATTATTCAATCTGTTTATTTCCAAAATAAATATCTCCAAATCAGTTGTATTTTTTTCGAGCAATGACCAATCAGGTATTTCATCAATTTTAAGGACCTTTCCAAATGTGTTGATTTCTAAATTTTTTTCTTCTTCAAAGTTTAGTACTCTTGTGGCATTAACCAGATGTTGTCTTTTAAGAATTTGATAGGTGTTATTCTCATCGCCTTTCCATAAAATAATAACACACCCTAATTTAAAAGGTCCTTTCTTTTCAACTTGAACGATATCGGAAATAACAAGCGAATATTCACTATTCTCAGCAATTTCAATAACGTGTAAAAAGTCATCATGATTATAAACAGGAGTGATAAATGAAGTTTGCATATAAAAATTGTTTTATCTAGTTTTATTTTCTTTAGCTTAATAAGCTTGTTTTTCTTAAATAAATTAAAATGTTTTTGTAATTTATACTAATACAATCAAAATTAAAAATATTTCATCCTGGTTTTTTTACTGATAAAAATCGTAATTCTTTAAACTGTGAAGTCCATAAATTATGAGTAGATTTTTTCATTTGCTAATTTTACTTGATAGGGTTTTCTCTATCTTGGAATTTTGATAACGCTTTCATTAATTTATCTTTTGAATCATTTTTGAACGCCACATATTTTTTCACATAATTTATCAATGGAATTAGGATTATGTTGGGTTTACAACATCATTATTATTGGGTAGCAGTAATTGGATTTGGCATTGCGCTTTATGGCTTGGGATATTTCATTGTACACGAAGTGATTATTCATCAACGTTTCAAGTGGTTTACCAGAAGCAACAATACGTATGTAAAAACAATTCGTTGGGCACATAAAATGCATCATAAACATTTAGGCAAAGAAGACGGCGAAAGTTTTGGTATGTTGTTGGTAGCAAAAAAATATTGGGACAAGGTACAGAATGATAAAAAAATTCAGGAGAGGAAATAATGTGTGATGTTTTGATGTTTAAAATTAAACAGGTTGTATGGTCGGTGCGCACTTGCCACTAACGGTTTACGTGAAGTCAATGTCACCTGTGTTAAGTATGCGGTAGAATATTGCTTTTGTATGAGATTAACTGTAGTTAAATTTGTCAAAAGCCAATTTCATTAATTCTGCATTTGGAGTATTGCTTGTGCTTATTATACAGTTTTTAAATGGTTGAATCCACAATCCAATTTTTTTATTTTTAAAATCTATATAATGAGGATCATTAAATAAAATTTTTTGGTTTTCATGTTCTCCAAATTCTAATATTCCTTTTGGATTATAATTCTCATATAATGTAATAGCATTATTCAATGGTATTCCTAAAGCTATTTTATGTTTATCATCTCTCGAAATTTTATCCTTCATTTTGTAATTCGCCACAGCCCATTCAAAAAAGTGTACAAAAATTCTTTTGCCTTCAATTACAAATTTTTCTTCAGTAGCCCACTGATTTCTTAAGTCTGAATTAATAGGTAGAGGAATAGGAATTACATCAAAAAAACCACATTCATTATTTTTGAGTATTTCAGATATTTTTTCATTCTCATTTTCAAAACAGCCTCTTATTGCATTGGAGTATGGTGAACTACATATATCGTCAAGAATAAATTCTGCAACAAATTCATTCTCTGGTGTTCCGTCATTTTCCCGTATTGACATCAAATATGGAGGAGCCTCATAAATAATCGTTGACTTGAATCTTAATTCACATTGGTAAAAACTATTCAGTTTATTCTTTATGTCTTTTTTCTTTTCAAAAGCTTTTTTAATTATTTCTTTAGCCTCAAAATTATTAAAATCATCACTTGAAATATTTGTAAATTTCTGTTTCCCAGTTTTAGTTTTTTGACCTTTACTTTTGATTACATCTTTAAATTCTTTTTTCCATAGGGGGTCACTCATATTATTTAACCCGTAAAAAAGGTTTAAACTTCTATTTAATTTTTCTTCATCAACATCTTCGAAGTTGTCAATATTGTAAAAGATTTTTTTTAGATAATTCAAATCTTCAATTTTGCAAGTCATTTTTTTGGGTATTTAATTTAATTGTATTTAAATGTTTTTGCTCTATGTATTTTGTCAAGAAAAAATAATCAGAACTCACGATTAAAGTCGCATTTATTAATATAATAAATATCAATTTGAAGTTCCCATTCTAAATTTATCAAGAATGATTCAAAAAAAGGCTCTAACATAGCTTCAAAACACTCAAATCCTCCAGGTGTTATACAAACCCTGACTTTATTTTTTAAGGATGTTTTATTGCAATTATAAAGTTCTGATGCCTCTAATTCAATTTCTGAAATTTTACTAAGTGGGAAATTGGTTTTTACAATATTATAATTCGTGCTCATTGAAGTGTGGTCATATCCCCCTAAAATTTTATTGATTGTAAGTCCTTGTTTACTAATACTATTGATTTTATTGAATTTATTCCAAAATTCTTTTTCACCATATGCCTTAACAATCCTAAAATTTTTGTCTAAATTTAAAATCGAATTTATCGAACCTGAAGTAAGAACTTTCCATTTCCGATACTCACCAATGCGTTCGCTGAAAAGTCCATTTTTATTGAACACTTTTGAATCTGAATATATGTGACCAAGGCGATCATCAGAATTTCTCCATACTCCTCTTAGCCATATCTTTGGTCTGACCTTTGACAACTCAAATAACCTATTCGAAAAACGACTTGGAATTTCAATCGAACCTGTTTGAATACTTATAAATACCTTAGGAGCAATATGCTGTCTCCTATAAATCATATCGTAAGTCGCCAAGGCCTCGCCGCTTAAGTGGAATAGTCTGACGGATTTTTCAATATTTCCAATTTTTAAAACAAAACATATTTCCAAGTGAAATTCATTTTTTTTCTCAATGAATTGCCTCATTGATTGTAAATAATTATTGTAATCGTCTTGAGAAAAATAATCCGGTTTTCCTGAGATTAAACGACCTGATATTGGATGTTCTATCTCATTAATTGAAATATTGGAAGTTGATATTTTTTCTAAAGAAGAATCATTTTTATTTAGCTCTTCATGAGTGTCTTTAATGAAGTCATCTACGCAATTTAAAAAGTCATCTTTTGTTAAACCAGCGGTGACATATATGAAATTCTCAACTACATCGGCAAAGCGAAGAATAGGCTGGAAATCTATACCAGCGCCACAATAATAAACGCTAC
>CANFUJ010000179.1 GCA_947450165.1 Chitinophagaceae bacterium | reverse complement strand
GAATCGGATATTCTAAATGATGGCAGATTGGATTACAATGATGATATACTAAAACGTTTCGATTTGGTTATTGCATCTGTTCATAGCAACCTTAAAATGTCTGAAGAAAAAGCGATGAGCCGTTTAATTACTGCCATTGAAAATCCATACACAACAATCTTAGGGCACATGACGGGACGTTTACTTTTAAGCAGACCTGGATACCCTATTGATCATAAAAAAATTATTGATGCATGCGCTGCAAACAATGTGGTAATTGAATTGAATGCACATCCAAGCAGACTTGATATTGATTGGCGTTTTATAGATTATGTATTGGAGAAAAACGTCCTTATTTCAATTGATCCAGATGCACATCAGATTGAAGGATTCAACGACTTAGAATTTGGCGTTTCTGTAGCTCAAAAAGCAATGGTAAAAAAACAAAATAACCTCAGCAGTTTTACCTTAAATCAATTTGAAGCGTTTCTATTGAATCTGAAAAAATAAACTAAATTCTTGAAGAAATATTTGCTCCTGGTTTGATAAATAATTTTTCGTCGCCATGAGCAAGCAACTTTTCAAATAAAATAGTTGTAGCCATTGCATCTCCAAAAGCACGGTGCCTTGATTCTATTTCAATATCTAGACTATTACACAGTTTACCTAAGCTATAGGATGGCAAACCTGGAAAAACTTTTCTACTTAAACGAACCGTACACAATTTATGAACATCCAATTCAAACCCATAAATTTTTAAATAGTGGCTAATAAAAGAAAAATCAAAGCCAACATTATGGGCAACAAAATAATTGTTGTTTAATATTTCATACAAATCTTTAGCGATTGATTTAAAGGTAGGCGCATCATTTACCATCGCATTTGTAATGCCAGTTAAGTTTGTGATATAATACGGTATTGGTCTTTGTGGATTTATTAAAGTTTGAAACTTTTTTACAACGCGTTCGCCATCATGAACCAAAATGGCAATTTCTGTAATACCGCTCTCCCTAGGAATCCCGCCTGTTGTTTCAATATCTACAATACAATACATCATTTCTATTTATTATAAAGACATTTTTAATTTATGATTAAAGATAGCCATTTGTTGAAGCATTAAATTAAATTTTGTTTGTGTATTTTTGTTTTAATTCAAAAAAATTATCAACAATTATTTTCAATATTTATAATCAAACGAGGTAAACCAAATGTAAACTTTTTTGTTTTTATTTTTCAAACATTGAATCATCTCAAAAGCAAAAAAAATCATCTCTTCATTTCTAATGTTATTCAGTTAGATGAAAAGCGAGAAACCCATAAAAAAACTATTTTAAAAAATGACTTTAAGTAAGAATTTCGAACATCAAATAAATGAAAATAAATGGTATAGCCATTGGTTGGATAAACAATATTTCAAAAGCACACCCGACGAAAGAACACCATACACCATTGTAATGCCTCCTCCAAACGTTACGGGCGTTTTGCACATGGGGCATTGTTTAAACAATACAATACAGGATATTTTAATCAGACAGGCTAGAATGAAGGGATTTAACGCTTGCTGGGTTCCGGGCACTGATCATGCATCGATTGCAACGGAAGCAAAAGTTGTGGCGATGTTGCGCGAAAGAGGAATCGCAAAATCATCTTTAAGTCGTGACGAGTTTTTAAGTTATGCTTGGGAATGGAAAGAGAAATACGGTGGCATCATTTTACAACAATTAAAAAAATTAGGATGTAGTTTGGATTGGGACCGTACAACTTTTACCATGGATAAAGATTACTATGATTCTGTAATCAACATCTTTATGGACCTCTACAAAAAAGGCGTTATTTATAGAGGCAAACGCATGATCAATTGGGATGTGAAAGCGCTTACTGCATTGAGCGATGAAGAGGTAATTAGAAAAGAAACCCGCCAAAAACTGTATCACCTTAATTATTCGATTGAAGGCACAAACGACAATATCACTATTGCTACAGTAAGACCAGAAACCATTATGGGAGATGCAGCTATTTGTGTGCACCCTGATGACGAACGTTACAAACACCTTCATGGAAAATTTGCAATCGTTCCATTAATTAACCGACGAATTCCAATTATTGCAGATGATTATGTAGCCATGGATTTTGGTACCGGTGCATTAAAAGTAACGCCAGCTCATGATGTAAATGACTATGCGCTAGGCCAAAAACACCAACTGGAAATCGTAGATATTTTTAATGATAATGGCACACTTAGCGAAGACGCTCAAATTTATATTGGCTTAGACCGTTTTGAAGTACGTAAAAAAATTGCGATAGAACTTGAAGAAAAAGGTTACTTAATAAAAACAGAAGAATATACCAGCGAAGTAGGTTATAGCGAAAGGACAGACGTGGTAGTAGAACCTCGATTAAGTATGCAGTGGTGGTTGAGCATGAAAGACATTTCAAGTCCAGCATTAAAAGCGGTAATGGAAGAAGAAATTAAATTTTATCCGCCAAAATTCAAAAATGTTTATCGCCATTGGATGGAAAATATTAAAGATTGGTGTGTAAGCAGACAACTTTGGTGGGGACATCGCATTCCTGCATGGTATCACGAATCTGGGAAATTTGTTGTGGCTAAAAATGAGAAAGATGCCATCGCAGTTTTCGAAACAGAACACCATATTTCAAATGCCGTATTAAAACAAGATGAAGATTGTTTGGATACATGGTTTAGCAGCTGGTTATGGCCGTTTGAAGTATTTAAAGGTTATAGCAATCCCAATAATGCGGACATCAACTACTACTACCCTACCAACACGTTGGTAACTGCACCAGAAATTATTTTCTTTTGGGTTGCACGAATGATTATGGCAGGGTACGAATACATGGATGTTAAACCATTCCAAGAAGTTTATTTTACTGGAATCGTTAGAGACAAGCAAGGACGTAAAATGAGTAAAAGTTTGGGCAATTCTCCAGACCTTTTAGAATTGATCGATCAATATGGAGCTGATGCGGCTCGTTTTGGAATCATGATTGCATCACCTGCGGGAAATGATATTTTATTTGATGAAGCAGCTTTAGAACAAGGCAGAAATTTCAACAACAAAATATGGAATGCACTGAAGTTGATAAAAATGTGGGAGGCGCGTCAAACGCTAGAAGCAACAAATGAAAACGATTTTGCCATCAACTGGTTTGAAAATAGATTGAGCGAAGTGAGCATTGAGGTTGAACAAATGATGAAGCAATTCAAATTAAGTGAGGCATTAAAAACCATATACACTTTGATTTGGGACGATTTCTGTAGTTGGTATTTAGAATGGGTAAAACCGGGATTTGAACAACCTATACAATCAAACGTATACACCAAAACAATTGAGTTTTTTACAGATTTAATGCAATTGTTACACCCATTCATGCCTTTTATTTCGGAAGAAATTTATCATCAATTAGAAGAACGTTCGGATGATTTATGTGTACGATTATTAGCAGAAAAAGAATCGCCCAATCAAACTCAATTGGATCAAGGAATTTTGCTAAAGCAAGTTATTAGTGGCATCAGAGATGTACGCAACAAACAGCAAATGAAACCCAAAGACAGCATCAAACTTTTTATACAAACAGAAAACAAACGCGTGTTTGAAAGTTTGATATCAATTTTATCAAAACAAGTAAACGCAAACGAAATTTCATTTGCAAATGATGTTGTTCCTAACTCATTTACATCTGTGATTGGTAAAGATAAATTCTACATTTTAACCGAACAACCAATTGATTTAAGTACGCAAAAATCCGCATTAGAAAAAGAGTTGAATCATTTGAAATCCTTTTTAATATCAGTTGAAAAGAAATTATCAAATGAGAAATTTACTCAAAATGCAAAACAAGAAATTTTAGATTTAGAATATAAGAAAAAAGCAGATGCGGAGATGAAAATCAATATTATCGAATTGAGTTTGAAGGATATGGCAGGTTAATTATTAATTCGTTAAAATTAAAAACCAATAAAAGGTAAGAATTATTTTTACTTCCTAAAAAATAAATATGGGTAAACAGAAAATTTTAATCGCATTTTTTTTGATGATTAGTCAAGCCAATTTTGCTCAGATTAAAAAGAGTCAACCTGTTAAAATAAAAGTACCTAAATTAATATCAACTTTAGGCATTTTTAAAGACTCTGTTGTAATCAAAACAGAACAAGCAAAAGCCATTTTAGGCACCCCTATTTTAGTTAAAGACGACAAGAATAATGCGTACAAAGTTGTTTACTATCAATTTGCTTATATAAGAAAGGCTGTTACAGAAGATGAAAAAACTGGCAAACTATCCCCTACAACCAGCTTAGCCACTGATTATTTTACGAGTACACCATTGCCTGAAAAATGGGTTAGAATCATTAGAGAAGATATAAAACCAGGTGAACAATTATTCTTTTGTGATATCATCGTAAAAGATACCTCTGGCAGATCTTTTTATGCGCCAAACATAAAAATAATTACGCAATAATTATATGGTAATTCGATATGCTCAAAAAAACGAATTGCATTTAATTCAAAAAATCGCATTTGAAACTTGGCCTATTGCTTATAAAAATATTTTAAGCAATGACCAATTGGCTTACATGCTTCATCTTTTTTACGATTTAGATGTTTTAGCTAACCAGCAAGCGCAATTAAACCATCATTTTATTTTAGCTTTTGATGAATCTGGAAATGAAATGGGCTTTGCTTGTTATTCAAAAGAAATCGACGACACTACTGCTAAATATTTATTGCACAAATTATATATTCTGCCTTCACAACAAGGAAAAAAAACAGGTACTATGCTGTTG
>CANFUJ010000178.1 GCA_947450165.1 Chitinophagaceae bacterium | reverse complement strand
ATTCGGAAAGAATACGAAGAAATTAAGATTATTGTACTTACCATGTACGACGACCAACAAATGATTAGCAAAATGATGGAGATGGGCGCAAATGCCTATCTTACCAAAACGACCGATCCTGAAGAAATATACGAAGCCATTTTAACCTGTATGAATGATGATTTTTATTTTAATGAATTGGTCAACAAAGCGGTAATGGGCCGGTTGATGCAGAAAAAAAATGTTCGTCAACATTACGGAACCAATGTTCCAGTTTCGTTTAATGAAAAAGAATTGAAAATTTTACAATTACTTGCAGAAGATAAAACCACAGAGGAAATATCAAAAACCATTTTCTTAAGTCCCAGAACCATAGAAACGATTCGTCAAAACATGAAATCCAAAGTAAATGCCAAAACCATTGGTGGATTAATTATGTACGGCATGCGCAATAAGTTAATTGAATAAAATGCTTATTTGCAAACACGAAGCAATTTTTAAACCCTTACAATTCCGTTCTTAACCGCATAAATGGCCAAGCCTACCCTACTTTTCACATCCAATTTTTCAAACAAACTATCTCGGTAGCCATCAATTGCCCTTGGTGATAAATTTAATTGAGCTGCAATTTCTTTATACGTTAAATCGGTGCTTGCTAGTCGCAAAAACTCCAATTCACTTTCGTTAAGCATTGCTTTTTCAACAAAATTTTGATTGTCAGTATTTTTTTGAAATAAATTAGCAAGCTTACCTGTTGTATCCTGCGAATAATAGTATCCATTTTCCGAAACCGAATTTAAGGCAACGCGCAATTCATTGGGGTGGGTATCTTTTTTAAGAAACCCTTTTACGCCCACTTTAAGCAATCTGATTAATGCTATTTCCGAATCATACATCGTTAATATCAATATTTTAATCTCAGGATAATTTACATTAAGCCATTTTGCCGTTTCAAAGCCATCTAATATTGGCATGTTTAAATCCAATAAAACGATATCAGGTTTATAGCCTTCGCTTAACGCACGTATTAATTCCGTGCCATTGTTTAAACTATTGATAACGCTAAACTCTTCAAACGAATGAATTAAACTAGATAATGCATCTCTTAATAAAGTATGATCATCTACAAGAATAATTTTAAACTTTTTGGGATTCATATATTGGTATGTTTATTTGTATAATAGTGCCGGTTGATGTAGAAGAATTTATCGTTGCAAATCCGCCAATGGATTGGGCTCTTTTTGAAATATTACTTAACCCACTTCCATTGGATTTTTTGTTTACATCAAATCCAATTCCATCATCTTCAATATTAACCAAAAGGCTGTTGGCAGTATAATGTAGTTTGATTAAAATTTGCTTTGCCTGTGCATGTTTAACAACATTGTTTAAAGATTCTTGAACAATGCGAAAAAGCATGAGTTCTTTGTCTAAATCCAGAAACTGGGAATCGCCTTGTACAATTAATTTAAATTGATACAACCCAGATTTATTTAATTTTTCAATTTCATTTTCAACTGCTTTAATAAAACCATTATTGGCAATGAAATCTAAACTCAAACTACGGCTCAAATTTCTAAGATCGCTCAAAGATTCTGTAATTACTTCAGCAATTTCTTGAATAATCTCTTGCTGATGTTTGTTGTAAAAATCTTGCATCACATTCAATTGCAGTTTTGCAAAAGATAATTTTTGTCCAATATTGTCATGGATTTCATTGGCAATATGTTGAAAGGTTTGCTCTTGAACTTTGATTTGAGCTTTTAAGATTTGATTCTCGTGCTCCGTTTTCAAGTCTAAAATATTAATCTTGTGTAACCTTCTTTTTTTTTGATATTTAAATACTACTAAAACAATACTAGTTGTTAGAAATACAAATATTAGTGAGCAAATAAACACAAATAAAAGAATCACTTTTTTGTATTCCATAAAATTGCTAATGAATAAGTTATAAAAGAATGCAACACAATTGTTGCAAATGGTGCTATTGAAGCAATTAAAAGAAAAGTGTTTAAATCTAAAGCCATTTTAAGATGCCTTGCAAACAAATATATTGGCATTGAAATTCCTGAACTAATAAATGTGCCAATTGCTATTAAAAATGTTGGAGATTTTTTCAAATCAATGTCGGGATTACTTCTTAACAATTTTCTAAAATAAATAATCGAAATAATAATAAGTCCAAAATTTGCTAAACTTATAGAATAATATTGTTGAAATTTATGATCTATATAAATTGAAAAAGCAAAAAGTAAAATCATAAAAACAGTTGAGCTCACAAATAATGTCTTTTCCATTTTTTTAAACTCTTCATTTAAGATGAAAAGACATAAAAAAATAAAATGTGAAAAAGACTGAATTAAACAAAAAGATTCTATAAAATTCCAATTATTAAGGCCTAAAGTTCTTTTTATTTCTAATAAAGAACTAAAAGTCAACATTGAAAATAAATAAGCAAACAAATATTTATACTTACTATCAATGTTTCTTTTTTTTATTAATATACTTACTAAAACAAAATTTAATATTAGCGCAACGTTTGCAATATTGTATAATATTTTAAATATCATTTCCATACCCACAACATTACACCACAATTTTTAAACCCCAAGGAGAAAAAAACGGAAATTTCATGTTGTTTTTCCCCATTTTAATTTTTGAAATTATTAGAGATTTGATTTGTTGAGTTTCTACCGTACCCTGAAGGCCTAAAATTGGAGTAGGATATCCTGCTCCAGTTTTATTAACCCACTTTAATACAATGTATGTTGGCATAAAAGTGGTTTATGAAAAATTGCTTGTTGTTTTAGGTGTATCCATCAGATTTCTATCCGCATGCAGCAACTAAAACAATACCCTAAGGCGGATAATACCGCCTTAGTTTTTTTTCGTAATTTTCCGATACTGCTTAGTAAATACCTCATTTTTAAGAAGGGGTAAATACACGCTTCCATTTTTGAATTTTTTGTCAGACCTTTACATCATTAAATTACATTACCCCCATTACAACAACCAAAAATGAACGAAGAAAGAATCGAACCCATTAAAGTAATCATTGCCGACGACCATGTACTTTATCGTGCTGGCGTAAAAACTTCTTTAAGCATTCGAAAAGACATCAAAGTAATTGCCGAAGCCGATAATGGCATGCATTTGCTTAATTTGATTAAAAACATTGATGTTGATGTAATTCTACTCGATATCCAAATGCCCATTATGGATGGTATCGCTACCCTTCCTGAAATCAAAAAAATTGCCCCAAATGCTAAAGTAATTATGCTTACCATGGTTGACGACAATAGCATGATTACAAAATTGATGGAACTTGGCGCCAATAGCTATCTTACCAAAACCAGCGATAGCGAAATTATTTACGAAGCCATCAAAACCTGTTTTGAACAAGAATATTATTTTAATTCGCTTACCAACAAAGCTTTATTAAGTAATCTCAAACAAAAAAATCCAGTTGTACCGCATCATCTAGTGCCTCAAGAAGTTTTACTGAATGATAAAGAAACGACCATTTTACGTTTGATGTGTGAAGAAAAAAGCACAAAAGAAATCGCAGACATGGTTGATTTAAGTCCTAGAACAGTAGAAGCGATTAGAGACCGTCTAAAAGTTAAAACGGGCTCTAAAACCACTGCTGGTCTTATCATGTACGCTGTAAAGCATAAAATTATCGAAGAAATTTAATCACATTTTCTAATCATATTAATCCTCGTATTTTACGAGGATTTTTTATTTATCATTATGGCATTCATCAACTACAACGGGAAATTTATCGACGAATCAAATCCTATTATTCAAGCCAACAATAGAGGATTTCGATTTGGTGATGGCATTTTTGAAACCATGAAATTTAAAAAAGGGAAAATTATATTTGTAGATGAGCACCTCTCGCGTTTATGGCAAGGTTTAAAACGCTTTCAATTTGATTTGCCCAAATTATTTACACCCGATTATATTGAAAAGCAAATCTTAGGTTTAATTCAAAAAAATAAAAACAGTTCTGCCCGAATTAGACTGACTGTTTTTAGAGGAAATGGCGGTTTAAATGACCCTGAAAATCACAACCCTAACTTCATTATCGAAACCTGGAATTTACCAGAAACAAATGGTGATTTAAATGAAAATGGGTTGCAGTGTATTCTTTTTAAAGATGCTCTAAAATCAATCGATGCATTTAGCAATTTGAAACACAACAACTATCTTCCTTATTTAATGGGTGCTCTTGAGGCAAAAAAAATGAGATGCAATGATGCCATTATTTTCAATTCGAAATTAAATATCTGCGATAGCACCATTGCAAACCTATTTTTAATCAAAGAAAATATCATTTATACACCCGCGCTTTCCGAAGGTTGTGTGGCTGGAGTAATGCGTGAGTTTGTAATCAATATGCTACGAAAAAATAAATTTAATGTAGTAGAACAAACAATTAGCGAAAATGATTTGGCCAAAGCTGATGAAGTTTTTCTCACCAACTCGATTTATAATATGCGATGGGTTTCAAGTATCGAAAACCATAATTACCAGAATAAATTAACCAGAGAAATTTTCCAACTGCTAAAACAAACAAATCCTAACGAATTTTGTTAATCCATTTTAATGACAACACCCATTACTATTTTTTGGTTTAGAAGAGACCTTCGACTTGAAGACAATGCCGGACTATTTCATGCGCTTAATGCATCAGAAAACGTATTGCCCATTTTTATTTTCGATAAAAACATTTTAGACAAATTACCGAATAAAAAAGATGCTCGGGTTGAGTTCATTCATGATGCCATAACTAAAATTCATCATCAACTTGCAGCTTTGGGAAGCT
>CANFUJ010000177.1 GCA_947450165.1 Chitinophagaceae bacterium | reverse complement strand
TATGGATTTTCAATGGCAGTAATTAAACGGCTCATCGCTTTTTCTTCAGACATTTTAAGGTTGCTATGAACAGATGCAATAACCAAATCGAAACGTTTTAGTATATCATCATTGTAATCCAATCTGCCATCATTTAGAATATCCGATTCTATACTTTTAAAAATTTTGAAAGGGTAGAGCTTTTCATTCAGTTCATCAATCAATTCATGTTGTGCCAATATTCTATCAACAGATAAGCCTTGTGCATAAAATGCAGATTGACTATGATCGCTGATGACCAAATATTCTAAACCTCTTTCTATTGCTGCTTTTGCCAATTCTTCAATGGTATTATTTCCGTCACTCCAATTGCTATGGCAGTGAATAATGCCTTTGATATCATTGGTTTGAATAACATCTTCAACGATATTTTTTTTCGAATAATCGATAATTGAAATGGTTTCTCTTAAAAAAGAGGGGATGAAATTTGTACCAATTTGTTCAAAAAAATCTTGTTCGTTTTTGCAGGAAATAAAATTATGGGGTTTAAGTTTTTCAACTTCACTCCAAAAAGATGCTGAAGAACTGTATTGGATACATTTTTCAAACAGATGCGCATCTTCAACAGAAATGAGTTTGATATTTATTCCGTTTGGTGTAGAAAAAATAAAATCATTTTCAGTTTTTTCAATCAAATTAAAGATATCAATTTCTGCAAGATTTTTTTCGATTTCGTTTGATGTTGCGTTTGTAACAAACTCCAATTGATTAATGATTTCTAGTTGACGTGCAAAATCACCAACCATAAATATGAGATTAGATTTAAAAATCTCGGATAATAAAAGTTGAATTTCGTTGGCAAAAGGTTTTACCTGTGCGAATAAAAAACTGCCTTTGCTTTTAAAATAAAATTCGATACTATCGATTACATTGTTTTGTGTTTTTTCACCAAAACCTTTAAAGTTCTTTAGTCTATTTTCTTTGCAAGCATAAAGTAATTCACCAATGGTTTCAATTTCCATTTCTTTCCAAATGGTATTTATTTTTTTAGGCCCAATTCCTTTGATGCTGATCATTTCGATGATACCTGCAGGAGTTTTTGAAATGAGTTCATTTAAAACGTTTAGTTCTCCTGTTTGTAAAATCTCGATTATTTTTTGAGCTGTTGAAAATCCAATGCCTTTTAGCGATTCGATTTTATTTGAAGGAATAGAGGTGAGTTGTTCGGGTAGTTTTTCTATTGCAAATGCAGCAGATGCGTAAGATTTTGATTTGAAACTATTCTCTCCATGGATGTCCATTAATTTAGAGAGCAAAGAAAAGTAGTCAGCAATAGTATAATTATTCATGTTTAAAAATAGGCAAACTTTTTTATTGAAATTTAAATAGAAAAAAAAAGTCTCGGAAGAATCCGAGACTAATATTTTTTGCTTTTGAAAGCAAAAATAAATTTAGAAATAAATTATTTCTTTTTTGGAGCCGCTTTTTTAGCTGGTGCTGCTTTTTTTGCAGGAGCTTTTTTAGCTGCTGCTTTTTTTGCAGGAGCCGCTTTTTTAGCTGGTGCTGCTTTTTTTGCAGGAGCCGCTTTTTTAGCTGGTGCTGCTTTCTTTGCAGGAGCCGCTTTTTTAGCTGGTGCTGCTTTTTTTGCTGGAGCTGCTTTCTTTGCAGGAGCCGCTTTTTTTGCAGGTGCTGCTTTCTTTGCAGGAGCTGCTTTTTTTGCTGTTGCCATTTTTTTAAAATTTAATTGGTTAGTAAATAATACTTAAAAATAAATACTATTTTTAAATTACCAAAAATTTTTTTTTTAATTGGCTGGGATTACAGAAACTAAATTTTTATCTCCTTTAGTTTTTTTGAATTCTACAACTCCATCAGTCAATGCGAAAATTGTAAAATCTCTTCCTAATCCAACGTTTTTACCTGGATGATAAACAGTTCCACGTTGACGTAAAATTATATTTCCATTCTCAGCAGCTTGACCACCGAAAATCTTTACACCTAATCTTTTGCTTTGTGAATCTCTACCATTTTTTACGGAGCCTTCACCTTTTTTATGTGCCATGATTTATTTATTTAAATGCGATTAATGAATTAAGCAATTGCAGTCACTTTGATTTGAGTGTAGTGCGTGCGATGTCCGTGCTTTTTACGAAAGCCTTTTCTTCTTTTCATTTTAAAAGCGATTACTTTATCACCTTTTACTAGATCGTTTAGAATCTCTGCTTTAACTACAGCATTAAGATTTGCACCGGCATTTACTCCGGCTCCATTGTCTGTAAATAGTACATCGGTAAATTCTACTTGGTCGCCAGTTTTTCCCTCAATATGAGGTACATATAAACTATCTCCGGCTTTAACCTTGAATTGTTGTCCTGCTATTTTAATTACTGCTAACATAATATGAGCTGTTTTTTTGGACGGCAAAGGTAATGAAACCTTCTAAATTTTTTGAATTAATTGGATATTTTTTTTAAAATAATATTTTACAGATAAAATCAAGTGTAAAAAAGGGGGTTTCATATGAAATATAGTAATGTCATATTATATCAAGTCCGGATTTTTAAAGTAAAAATGGTGAAGATAAATGTAATCACAACTATAAAACGATTAAAACGAATTTCTACTCTTATATTATAAAATCCATTAAAATTCTTTGATTTAATGTGGGAATTCCAATTCTATTTTAATTACTTGTTTTTTTATGTCTTTTTTGAGGTGAAAAATTGTCCGTGATTATTTCCGAAATTCTACTAAATGGGAATTTTTTACATTTGTGAAAAAAAAGATGAAATTCAAATTTAATCTATTTGTTGTTTTTGGTATAATGCTATTTTTTTCTTGTAAGAAAAATGAATCCATAAATAATATCGTGCCACCTTCCAATGCTTTGGGCGCGTTTTCTGCAACCGTTAGCAACAGATTGGCAACAACGGCAACCGTTACTTGGAATACATCGGTTAATACCAATAATGCGGATACGGTAAAATATAAAGTATATATCAACAACAATATCGTAGCTACCAATCTGCTTACACAAAGTTTCAACATTACAAATCTAATTGCAGCTTCTGCTTATCAGGGAAGGGTTTTGGCATACACAAACTCAGGCGATACTGCATCTGCTTCTTTTAGAATCGACAGTTTTGCAACATCTGTTCCTAATTATAATTATGTAACTGGTTTTTACAGAGTAACAGAAACATCAAAAGTTTTATCAAGTGGTCAAATCTCTAATTATGTATTTTTTGCACAAGTAAATTTAATCAATGATTCCACCATACAATTTATACAAAGTCGTCGTAATCCGCGTACATGGTGGACTGCAGATTTTTCTACACAAATTTATCCATTGATGGGGGATAGTTTAATAGGCGGTGGGATAACACCAAGAGGAAGAATATTGAATCCGAATACCATTCGTATGGGTTATTTGTATGGATCAAGTGTAGTTTATAATGTGAATCAATTATGGGAGAAATTATCAAACCCAGCTGATACTGCAACGATTACATACACATATCCTAATGTAAGCAACATGATAACCACTGTTGCGGGAAGCAATACTAGTGGTTCTGGATCGGGCTCATCTGGAGATGGGGGATTGGCTACGAGTGCAACTTTGGTAAATCCTACCGATGTGGTGGCAGATAATAATGGAAATGTTTACTTAAATGACGGAGGAACAACATACTCAATTAGAAAAGTAGATGCGAATGGAATCATTACAAGGTTTGCGGGGAATAATACCAGTGGATTTTCGGGTGATGGTGGACAAGCGGCATCTGCACAATTGAACTATCCACAAGGGTTGGCTTTGGACAATAATGGCAATTTATATATTTCGGATATGGGTAACCGTGTGATTAGAAAAGTGAACCCATCAGGTGTGATTTCAACCATTGCAGGTACACCTGGTACATTTGGTTATTCTGGAGATGGCGGACCAGCAACATCTGCACAATTAGGCGCACCATCAGGCATTGCAATAGATGCTGCGGGGAATATTTATTTCGCAGATTTGGGAAAGCATGTTATTAGAAAGATAAATACTTCGGGTGTTATCACAACGATCGCTGGAACGGGCAATACATCTGGTTATACAGGAGATGGCGGTTTGGCAACAGCAGCAAAATTGTTTTCGCCTAATGATATTTGTATTGATGCAGCAGGGAATTTATATATCGCCGATAGAGATAACCATTGCATTAGAAAAGTAAATACATCGGGCATCATTTCTACAATTGCAGGAACAGGAGGGTCATTGAATTATGGATTTACAGGAGATGGTGGATTGGCAACTTCTGCAAAATTGAATAAACCGCAGAGTATATCAGTTGATAATTCAGGTAACTTATATATCAGTGATTACACCAATAACAGAATCAGAAAAGTAAATACTTCAGGCATTATTTCAACCATTGCTGGAAATGGACAATCTGCTGTATTGGGCGATGGGCCAGCATTTTATGGAGGTGATTATGGTGTGGCAACATCTGCTTCAATTGGTGCACCTTATGGAAACTTCTGGATGAATAATTTTCTGTTTGTGGCAGCAAGTTATAGGATTAGGAAAATAAAGTTGTAATGCAATCGATTTGATTATTCAAAATTTCTGATCACTGTTCAGTGATCGTTATTATGCATAATATCACCGGATTTTGGATTTAGTGTTTTTAATGATTTTATTAATTCTTTACCACAACATCTTACTAATCAAATTATTTTAATCCCAATTTTAAAAAGATTGGGATTTTTTATAGGTTTTATTTTATATTTGCACTCCCGAAGGTAAAACGATGTTTTTTACAAAGGTCAAATTCAGCGGGATTCCTTCATTAAATTAAAGGAAAAAAACAAAAATGGCTGCGTAGCTCAACTGAATAG
>CANFUJ010000176.1 GCA_947450165.1 Chitinophagaceae bacterium | reverse complement strand
TATTTTGAGTTGATAGAGAAGGCGAAAGTGTAGTGGGCGAGGTTGAAGA
Organism: Chitinophagaceae bacterium; assembly: GCA_947450165.1. Taxonomy (GTDB): domain Bacteria; phylum Bacteroidota; class Bacteroidia; order Chitinophagales; family Chitinophagaceae; genus Ferruginibacter. The sequence continues at coordinate 4,856 of CANFUJ010000176.1, read as the reverse complement.
GGTTATAGAGGTTTAAGAGGTTCGCAGCATTTTCCATAAAAGTACTTTTTAGGTTTTGAAAAATCTTTTTGCCTTTATTTTGAAAATAAATAAGGAATAAGAAACTTAAAATAAGAAATAAGGAAGGGATTTCAAAAACGAACGAAACTCCCAACCTTTTGAAAGGTTTGAAAATTTTCAACCCATACCAACCTCCCCAACCTCCAAAACCTCTCAAACATCTCAAACGTCAAAAACTTCCACAACCTCCAAAATTTTTCCGCCTATTTTTCACATTTAAAACCTATGGCCTTATCTTTGCGCCAAAATTAAGAAAGATTATGGTAGTTAAATGCCTGAAACATATATTGGTTGTGCTTTTTGCCTTTTTTACCCTGGTTACACCATCGGCTGTAAAAGCACAAGATTCTGCACATACAGCAGAAGTTGAGCATCATGAAACCAAAGAAGAAGGTCTTGATCCGGCAAAAATCATCATGGACCACATCAAAGATGCCCATGAGTTCCATTTCTTTACCATCGAAAACAAAGAAAATAAGCACGAATCTTTTCACGCAACTATTCCTTTGCCAATTATACTTTATGCACCAGGAAAAGGGTTAAAAGTATTTTCTTCATCAAAATTTGGTCATGAGGGCGAAATGGCATTTGAAGGATATAAACTCAATGAGGCTAAAGATATTGTGGCTGAAGACGGCTCCGTAGTGTACGACTTCTCCATTACCAAAAACGTCGTTCAAATGATCATCGCACTATTTGTGTTGGTGCTATTGTTGACTGGTGTAGCTAAAAAATACAAAACTGGTGCAGGTGTAAAATCAGCTCCAAAAGGTTGGCAAAATGCTATTGAGCCTGTTGTAATGTTTGTAAGAGACGAAGTAGCAAAACCAAATTTGGGTGGTAAATTCCAAAAATATTTGCCTTATTTATTAACGGTTTTCTTTTTCATCCTTATCAATAACTTATTTGGTTTAATACCTGGATCGGCTAACGTTACCGGAAACATGGCATTCACCGTGGTGTTAGGTGTTGTTTCTTTTGTGGTTATTTTATTTAGTACCAACAAACATTTCTGGGGACATATTTTCTGGTTCCCTGGCGTTCCATTATTGGTGCGTATTTTCATCATGTTGCCCGTTGAGCTTTTGGGTGTATTTACAAAGCCTTTTGCTTTAATTGTCCGTCTATTCGCAAACATGGTAGCAGGACACATCATTATTTTGAGTTTTATTTCTTTGATTTTTATATTTGGTTCAATGAGCGTTGTTGCTGGTTGGGGATTTTCACCACTTTCGGTAGCATTCGCAGTATTTATTTACCTTATAGAAATCATGGTGGCTTTCATACAAGCATTTATTTTTACCAATTTAACAGCAGTGTTTATTGGTCAAGCTTTTGAAGGTTCACACGACGATCATCACGATGATGCACACGCACATCATGATGTGGCAACAGCGTAATTATTTTTCACTTATAAACACAAGTATCATGACTTTGATCGCTTTGTTAGATGTTGGTCTTTCTCACATGGGTGGTGCAATTGGTGCAGGCCTTGCCGCAATCGGTGCCGGAATCGGTATTGGTCAAATTGGTAAAGGAGCTGTTGAATCTATTGCCCGTCAACCGGAAGCAGCCAATGACATTCGTGCAAATATGATCCTGACTGCTGCGTTCGTAGAGGGTGTTGCCCTTTTCGCAGTTATCGCTGGATTATTAGCTGTATTGGCTAAGTAATTTGCACAAACACATTACTGCATTTAAAGCACAGGGCGGCGAATGCAGTAATTTTTTAAAACATTAATCAACCATAATATTTTTTACAATGGATTTATTATTACCACATTTAGGACTTATTTTCTGGACGTTGCTTTCGTTTCTTATCGTGTTTTTTATCCTAAAGAAATTTGCTTGGAAACAAATCATCGACGGTCTTAACGAACGTGAATCTAATATCGCCAATTCAATAGCTTCTGCAGAAAAAGTAAAAGCAGAAATGGCGCAATTAAAGTCTGACAATGAGTCTTTACTACAATCGGCTAGAGAAGAAAGAGCAAACATGCTTAAAGAAGCGAAAGAAATCAAAGACAAAATGATTAACGACGCTAAAGAGGAAGCAAAAGCTCAAGCTGCAAAAATCATCAATGATGCCAATGCTGCTATACATCAACAAAAAATGGCTGCACTTACCGATATCAAAAACCAAGTAGGTAAAATGGTGGTTGAGGTGAGCGAAAAAATATTAAGAAGAGAGCTTTCTGATAAAGCACAACAAGAAATTTATATCAGTAAATTGGCTGAAGAAATTAAATTGAACTAAGCAAATTTTTCATTATGACAAATCCAAGATTAGCCGGAAGATATGCAAAGAGTTTGCTTGATTTGGCAATTGAACAAAATAATCTCGAAGTTATTTATTCAGATATTAAATGGCTTAACGCTGTTTGCGTATCTAATCCTGATTTTGTGGCAATGCTTAAAAGCCCAATCATAAAATCTGATATAAAAGCGAAGATTATTGATTCAGTTGCTGCTGAAAAATTAAACGTTTTAACCAGCTCTTTTTTACGTCTTTTGGTTAATAAGGCAAGAGAATACAACTTACCAGAAATTGTTATTGCCTTCATTCAACAATACAACAAGTTAAACAATATTCATCCAATAAAAATTACTACCGCAGTTCCAATTAGCGAGGAGTTAAAATCATCGATTATCGAAAAAATTAAGGCAACTACTTCTCTCCAAAAAATAGAATTAGAAACAGCCGTTAAAGAAGAATTAATTGGTGGATTTACATTGGAAATGGATGGAACACTTGCTGACGCTAGTATTTTAAGAGATTTGAACGATGTGAAAAAACAGTTCAAAACCAACGAGTTTGTTCATCAAATTGTTTAAGGTTTCTTAGTTTCTTATCGCAGCAGAGATTTCTTTTATAAGGTTGAAGTCTTTTTCAATTGCATTTCCCACGACAATAATATCTGCACCGGCATCACAATTTTGTTTTGCTTTTTCAGGTGTTGTAATTCCTCCGCCTACAATCAATGGAACTTCTATACATGAAGAAACTTGTTGAATCATTGAGGTAGATATGGGCTTTTGTGCGCCACTTCCCGCATCCATATAAATCAATTTCATTCCCAACATTTCTCCAGCCATTGCTGTACACATCGCAATTTCATTTTTGTTGGAAGGTAAAGGACTTGCATTGCTAATGTAAGAAACTGTAGTAGGTGCACCGCCATCAATAACCATATAACCTGTAGACATGATTTCTAATCCACTCTTCTTTACAAACGGCGCTGATACTACATGTTGGCCAATTAGTAACTCGGGATTACGCCCGCTTATTAACGATAAATAAAGAAGCGCATCTGCATGCTTACTAATTTGTGATGGACTTCCAGGAAATAAAATAACAGGAATATTTGTATTCGCTTTTATGATTTGAATACATTGGTCTAAATAATCAGAAACCACCAAACTTCCTCCAACTAATAAATAATCTACCTGAGCATCATTGCATAATTCAGTTAGTTGAAGTACTTGCTTATCATTCACCTTGTCGGGATCAACCAATACGGCAAATGATTTTTTATGATTTGATTTCCTGTCTAATAATGACTGATAAATTCCTTTGTTCATTTCTGCAAAAATGTATCTTTTTTTGCGTATACCGAAATAATAAACGTTTGTAAATGATAAAATCTGTTTATTGGTATGGATATATATTATTTTTGGTAAGAAATTTGAAATTTGAGATAAGAAATTAATGCATTTGGAACAACACTTTCAATACAATAACAAACTGAATATATTTGGTAGCACTACCGAGCATGATCTTCATGTTGACATCCAAAAAACTTTAGACAACTTAGTATTAGAACGAAATTTCCCTTCCATGGAGGGGTGCCCGAAGGGCGGGGTGGCACAATCATCCTATACCAAACGAAATGCCAAAAAAGGCACAATACTGACCACAATAAACAACAAAAATATTTACAGAAACTTCATCGAAAACCTGCCACGAAGTTCAAGATTAAATCAATTGGCAAAAGACAAACGAAAAGAAGGCATTTTATCCGAAGTGTTGTTTTGGAAACAAGTTCACAAAGGATGTTTTCATAAAATAGATTTTGATCGCCAGCGGATTATTGGAAATTACATTGTAGACTTCTATGTGAAAGCATTGGGATTGGTTGTTGAAATTGATGGAAGTAGCCATAACTATAAACAAGCGTATGATGCTACAAGACAAGCTTATTTAGTAAGTTTTGGATTGAAAGTATTTAGATGCACAGATTTTGATGTTAAAAAGAATATCAATGCGGTTTTTTCTTCGTTAGAAGATTTTATCATCAAAGAATATGGTGGATATTCCACCAAGAATTTAAAATTGGATTTCCAAGTAATTCAAAAATTCACCAATTGATAAACTTATTTTTTTATAATGATTGATATTTCAAAAGAGCTAAAATTTAAAACAGCTCGAAGTGGCGGAAAAGGTGGACAGAATGTAAACAAGGTCGAAACCATGGTGGCTGGTTATTGGCATGTACAAAACTCTGAGTTGTTGGATGATGAACAAAAAATCAGGGTTGAATTAAAATTAAAAAACCACATCAGCGACGACGGATTTTTATGGGTGAAAAGTCAAAACGAACGCAGTCAATTGGCCAACAAACAAGACGTGATTTCTAAAATAAATGCATTGGTAAATAAAGCGTTAATTGTACCCAAAAAACGCAAGGCTACCAAACCAACAAAAGCATCGCAATTGAACAGACTAGAATCCAAAAAAATCACTTCAGAAAAAAAACAAGTCAGAAAAAAAATCAAAAACGACTTCTAATCCATTT
>CANFUJ010000175.1 GCA_947450165.1 Chitinophagaceae bacterium | reverse complement strand
GCCGCTACCGTTACATATGAACTATCCCCATTACAGTTAATTAAGGTTGGCGTGGTTGTAATGGTTAATGCGGCTGAAGGTTGCGTTAAAGTAATGTTTTGACTGGTTACGCAATTGTTAGAATCTTTTACATAAACAATATGTACACCTGCCAATACCGAAGTAAATGAAGATGAAGCTTGATATGCACCTGCATCCAATTTATAGGTATACGTGCCCTTTCCGCCACTTGCTGTACAAGTAATATTTGTTGAACCTCCGAATTCTATAATTCTTCCAGATGTAGTGCTAAGTGTAAGTGCAGCAGGTTGTGTAATAGTAAGTGTAACTGATTTTGAATTACCTACCGCATCATTTATGATATAAGTATATGAACCAGCTAAAGTACCGAAAGTTCCAGTTCCTGTATAGGGAGGCGTTCCTCCAGAAGCGTCAATGGTAACATTTGAAGTTCCACCAAAACACAATATTGGTGTTGCGTTTATGTTTACATTTAAATTACTTTGTAAAGCACTAGATGATTCATGAATTCCTGCATCTGGGTTTCCAACTATTGGCATACCAACGAAATCATAATTTATTCCTACATTTCGGCCAAAGTTTATTGCAGGACTCCCATTCGCCAAATTGAAATTCCATAATTCTGGATTTAAATTGGCTGTATCAGAAAATATTTTTTCAATGGTTTTAATTTCTAAATTATTTCCTGCATTTAAGTTACCACCCAAAACACTTCTACCAACAAGATGATATATGTTATTAAAATGAAAAAACTTTTTACGACTGGTGTCATAAATAGCTTGATTATTATTCGTCATCCAAAAAACATTATTTCTGGAATAATAAAGGGTATCTTTAGTCAAATTCAATTCTGATGTGTATTGCAAAATGCGCATTCCTCCGAAATTAAAAATGCTGGGATTTTTAGGAAAATTGGGCCAATTGGTAAAACCAGAAAATGATTGACCATCACCAAAAACATCTGTACCAAACCTTGGACCGCTGAATCTTGAATTTTCATTCTCAATAAAAACATTATTCCAAAATTTCAAATTAGAACTATTAGAAGCAAACCCACCATTGGTAGACGTAAAGCAAATAACTGCTGTATTAATAATTTTATTATACGCGAATGTATCATTATCACAACCAACACTTGAAACCCCTGTAATATTTCCAATCTCTAATGCTCCAGCGCAGTCAATTATAGTATTGTTTATAATTTTACTGCTATCGAAGTTGTTTATAATTTCAATACCAACGCCATTGAGGCCAGCACCAGATGCTGTAGAACCTGTAAATGCCCAACCTCCTTTAATGTAGTTATTTTGTATTAAATTAAATTTTCCGGATTGTAATATCAATGGTACTGCACCGATATCATTATTGCCAGAAGTATCACCAACATTTTTGAAATTGGTAAATTTGTTGTTTAAAATTGAATTATAGCTACCACATGTAGAAACACCATATCCAATATTATTAAATTCACAGTTTTTAATAACACTATTGGTAACCATAGAACTTGTACCCTCTTCTCCCAATAAAATGCCCATTGCAGTATACGCTGTAGAAACTTTATCATTTACTGGAAATCTATAATCATTGAATTGAAGCCCATCAACAACAATGTACTTTACACCATTGAAAGCAAGAACGATAAGACTACGCCCAACCATGATACTTGGATTAGGAAACAAAAAATTGGGTAACGGGCCTGTACCATAATTTGTAAATACAATTGGATTTTGAGCTGTCCCACTAGGACACGTATAACCATTTATTGCCCACCATTTTAAACTACCAAAATCATCTCTTCCGTTGATGAATACATCCCCGCGTTTAAATGCAAAAGTATCTCCGGCCAATGCTAATCCGCTATTGCCAAATGTTTCGAGTTTTATTAATGTTTTCCAAGGAGTATTCGGATTTTGCGCCTCTGCAATGGTATAGCTATCACTACCAGATGTGCTGAAATAGAACTTGCGCGCATTGGCCTCAAATGAAAATACATTCATTATTAGTAAGAAACAATAAAATAGAATTGAATTCCTATTGTTAAATAACATGATTAGCAAACTTGAAACATTTCGTTTTATACGTATTAAACCAAAATCAAATTTTCAAGATGTATGCAAAAAGCTACACCAAAGGGTTAAGGATTATATAGGTGTTTTGTTATTATCTGTAAAAATATCAATTCTATTGCCAAAAGTGAAATTTTCTTTGCACAATTATAAATATTGCAATAAAAAATTATATTTAATTTTCGCTTACCACGCTTTAGTAATAATTTTATAACAAGATGTTGGTGGATTTGTTGAAATTTTAAAATAAAAAATGTGATTGGTCTTATTAGAGTGAGAAACAAAATGTGAATGAAGAAAAAAGTCAGAACCCAAAAATCAGAGCGAGAAACAGAATGAGAATGAAGTAAAAAGTCAGAACCCAAAAATCAGAGCGAGAAACAGAATGAGAGTGAAGTAAAAAGTCAGAACTTCATGACCGCTCTCGCGCTCATTCTAGTTCTGACTTTTTGTATGCTTAGGAGGACAATTATCTAACCGGGTGATGATGGATTTGATTCATTTTCCAACTATTTAACCGATGAATCAATTGCATTCTCCAAATCCTCTATAGTCGTAGGCCCCAAACCATTAACTGAAAAAGTTACAATTGAGTTTTTATCAATTACAATATGCATGGGAAATGAGGTTACACCATATGTACCAACAACATCTTTAGCATCGGCAACAATATTGTATTTGTATTGAGTTGTTTTCAAAAACTTTTCAATCTTGTCTATTTGATTGATGGCCAAGCCCAAGAATACAACATCTTTATTTTTATACTTCTCAACAATTTTATTCAGCTCCGGCATTTCCATAACACATGGCTTACATTCTACAAACCAAAAATTGATGACAATCACTTTCCCTTTCAAACTTTCGAGAGAATAGTTATTATCGTTAATATCAGTAACTGAAAAAGGCAAAGCCGGTTTACCTATCAAATCAGACTTGCCAGGCATTTCCGAATTTGTTTTCATTTTTACCATCTTACTTTTCTCAAGATCAGTTGCTTTTCTGAGTACATAAGCTTTTACTTCCTTGTTGCTGTCGATATAGATATCAAAAAAATTATCACCATTGCTCATCAATTGCATAAAATCATCACCTTCTACCAGTGTAAGATTTTCGGTATACACCGGCGTTGATACACCATCCAGCATCAAATGCTTTGAAGGATCAAGATCAGTAGAATTGGCTTTTCTTAGTCCTTGCAATGGATTTGAAATTTTCTTTTCTGATGCTTCATTAATTTCATTTGAAACTTGCGCATAATTATCATTTACCATTATCAATGCGGTTAAAATGAAGATGCCTATTTTTTTAATCATTTGTTTTATTTTTTGACGTTTTAAATAATTATTAAAATAAATAAAAAGAGGGTATAAAATTATTTTCTATTTAATCCGGGTTTAATTTTTTTAAATTAAACCCGGATCATAACTGAAGCGGGCTTTATTCCATTGGTTAACATCGATAAAGATTATTTACCAACGATTAAATTTTGAGTAATTGCTTTATCTGCAAATACAAATTTGATAAAATAATTTCCTCTAGATAATTTAGTAATATTCATTTCTGTTTTGCAAGAACCATTAATTAGTTCACAGGGTAAATTGCAATTAAATGAAGGTTTTATAATCACTAGTAGCAATTAATTTCTGATTAAAACTTACTAAATAAATACTTTAAAAGTAGAAGAGATTTCAAATTTCGAGTATTATTCTCAGCTTTTGAAATCTCTTCTATTTATTAATTAATTTAGAGTTTCACCACCCTTACCATCTTCACTCCCTTACCTTGTTTTACTTCAAGCATATAAGCACCTGCTTTCAAATCAGAACCTAAACTTAGATTTGAATTTGAGGTCACTTTTATGCTTTTGATAAAACGACCTGTTAGATCCAACACACGAACAACTACTTCTTCTGTACTTGCTGATTTCACTTGTACATTGAATAGACTCGTTGTTGGATTTGGATATACGTTTACTTCAAATGAAGTTGGAAAATTATTAGATGTTCTTGATGTTGAAACATTTTTAGCAATTGGTGCACATCCGTTCTTAACTAGGTTTGATAATTTCTGCGCTTTTATTGCACCATTACCACAACCAGATGTATAACGCAAACGAATGCTATCTCCTACTCCAGCTGCTACATTGCTAGTATACGTTACCGTTATGATTCTTGAATTAACTTCGCCTGAATCTATCGTTCCGGTTGAACCAACTGTTCCGGTTGGTGCAGACCATAAGTAACCGCTTGCTGCGCCTATTGTAGTAGTTGCAACTGGCAATACAGCCGGTGCGATGTAACGATACGTGCGTGCATTACATAAATCCGATTTGGCTTGAATTGTAATTGTTGCCGGAGCCGATGGAGCGCCCAACAATGTATTGGTTAATTTGCTCGCTTTTCTTGCACCGTTTCCACAATCTGATGTGTAGTACAATCTAATGCTATCGCCGGTTGCAGCGGCAGCATTTGAAGTAAATGTTACAACAATCTTCTGCGAATTTACATTGCCTGAATCTATCGTAGCAGTGTTAGATAATGCTCCTACTAACGACCAAGCATAACCAGTAGCAGCTCCATAATTTATATTAGCAACAGGTAAATTTGGAGCCGTGTAACGATACTTTTTTGCGCCACATACATTGGTTTGTAAAGCGGTAATCGTTATGGTTGCTGGGGCTAAAGGTGCGTTAAGTTTTGTATTGGTTAATTTTAAAGCTCTTGGAATACTATTGCCACAACTAGATAAGTATTGCAATTTAATGCTATCGCCTGTTACGGCTGCAACATTGGTACTGAAACTTACCACTATCTTCTGCGAATT
>CANFUJ010000174.1 GCA_947450165.1 Chitinophagaceae bacterium | reverse complement strand
TTATGTTTAAAAAAATATTAATTGCCAACCGAGGTGAGATTGCCCTACGTGTAATCAGAACGTGCAGAGAAATGGGTATTAAAACTGTGGCGGTTTATTCAACGGCTGATAAAGATAGTTTGCATGTAAAATTTGCAGACGAAGCTGTTTGTATTGGTAAACCATCTAGTGCAGATAGCTACTTGAATATTCCACATATCATGGCAGCTGCCGAAATCACCAATGCCGACGCCATTCATCCAGGTTATGGATTTTTGGCGGAGAACAGCAAGTTTGCTAAAATTTGTGCAGATCATGGAATTAAATTTATCGGGCCAACACCTGAAATGATCAATTCTATGGGTGACAAAGTAACGGCTAAAGAAACGATGATCAAAGCAGGCGTTCCGGTTGTACCAGGTGTAGAAGGATTGTTGGAAAGTGTGGACCATGCAATGCGCTCGGCTAAAGAAATTGGATATCCAGTAATATTAAAAGCAACCGCAGGTGGTGGAGGAAAAGGAATGCGTGTAGTGTTTCAAGAAAGCGAAATAGAAAAAGCATTTGAAACCGCAAAAGCTGAGGCTGCTGCTTCTTTCAAAAATGATGGTATTTATATGGAGAAATTCGTAGAAGAACCCCGTCATATTGAAATTCAAATTGCTGGCGATCAATACGGAAACGTTTGTCACTTAAGTGAAAGAGATTGCTCAATTCAGCGCAGACATCAAAAATTGGTTGAAGAATCTCCTTCGCCATTTATGACGGATGAATTAAGAGAAAGAATGGGAAATGCAGCAATAAAAGCAGCTAAAGCCATCAATTACGAAAGTGTGGGCACAATTGAATTCTTGGTAGATAAGCATCGTAATTTCTATTTCATGGAAATGAACACGCGTATCCAAGTTGAACATTGTGTTACAGAAGAAGTAATCAACTACGATTTAATTAAAGAGCAAATCAAAATTGCAGCTGGCGAAAAAATTACAGGTAAAAATTATTATCCAGTAATGCACGCTATCGAATGCCGTATTAATGCCGAAGATCCTTATAATGATTTCAGACCAAGTCCAGGGAAAATAACCGTGTTACATACACCAGGAGGACATGGAGTACGTGTGGATAGTCATGTTTATGCTGGTTATGTAATTCCTCCGTATTATGATAGCATGATTGCTAAATTAATCGCTGTTGCCCAAACACGTGAAGAAGCCATTGATACCATGCACAGAGCTTTGAGCGAATATGTAATTGAAGGTGTAAAAACAACAATTCCTTTTCATTTACAATTAATGCAAAATGAAGATTTTAGAAAAGGTAATTTCACCACTAAGTTTTTAGAAACTTTTAAAATGAAGTAACTTTTAAACCCATAAACGTATTTAAAAAAATTAAAAAAAGCCAAATTTCAGTTTGGCTTTTTTTATAACTTGCAGCATGCCAATTCAAAACGACATTTTACTAAGGGCTTATAATTTAATGTGTACTGCAAAAGCAATGGCAGAAACTTACGAAGCCAATCGCACCATTTGCAAGTACGTACATAGCACCTCAAGAGGTCACGAAGCAATTCAATTGGCAACGGCATTCAACCTTTTACCTTGTGATTATGTTAGTCCTTATTATCGCGATGAAAGCATTATGCTTGGATTAGGATTTAGACCTTACGAATTAATGCTTCAATTATTGGCTAAAGGAAATGATATTTTTACGGGAGGTAGAGAATATTATAATCACCCCAATTATAGAGGCAAAGACAAACCAACCATTATTCATCAAAGTAGTGCAACCGGAATGCAAGCCATTCCAACGACAGGCGTTGCTCAGGGTTTAAAATATTTACAATCCATAAAAAGCAATTTAATAAAAGAGAATACGTCACCTATTGTTGTATGTTCACTTGGAGATGCATCCGTAACAGAAGGCGAAGTGAGTGAAGCTTTTCAATTTGCTGCATTACATCAATTGCCCATCATTTATCTGGTTCAGGACAACGACTGGGGAATAAGTGTAACGTCAAAAGAAGCGCGTACCACAAACGCATTCGAATTTATTGAAGGATTTAAAGGCATCAATAGAATCAGTATTGAAGGCACAAATTTCATTGAATCATTTGAAACCATGCAAATGGTGATAGATGAAGTGCGTAAAAATTGTGTTCCATGGCTTGTACATGCTAAAGTGCCGTTATTAGGGCATCACACGAGTGGCGTAAGAAAAGAATTTTATCGAAATGATGAAGAGCTAGCGAAATCATACGAATCAGATCCGCTTCCTATTTTAAAAAAATATTTATTAGAAAACGGTATTTCTGAAACCGAACTTTTAAACATAGAAACTGAGGCATTAGAAAAAGTAAAATCAGATTTTACAGCAGCAAGCAATTCCCCTGATCCTTCACCTGAAGAAGTAGAAAATTTTGTTTTTGTACCAACACCAATCACCGAAGAAAAAGGAAATAGAGCGCCCATTCAAAATGAAAAAATTTTAATGGTTGATGCTGCCTTATTTGCCATAAGGGAAATCATGGAAACCTATCCTGAAGCAATTTTGTATGGACAGGATGTAGGACGCAGATTAGGCGGGGTTTTCAGAGAAGCAGCAACACTAGCTGAGCAATTTGGCGATCATCGTGTTTTCAATACAGCCATTCAAGAAGCATATATAATCGGTTCTACAGTAGGCATGAGTGCAGTGGGTGCAAAACCAATTGTGGAGGTTCAATTTGCAGATTATATTTATCCGGGACTCAATCAACTGGTAACAGAAATTTCTAAAAGTTGTTATTTAAGTTGTGGTAAATTTCCGGTTCAAACCCTAATACGTGTGCCCATTGGTGCATATGGTGGTGGCGGACCTTACCACAGTGGCAGTGTAGAAAGCACCTTGCTTACCATTAAAGGAATAAAAGTAGTTTATCCCTCAAATGCAGCCGACATGAAAGGACTTTTAAAAGCGGCTTTCCTAGATCCAAATCCGGTTGTAATGCTTGAACACAAAGGACTTTACTGGAGTAAAGTACCTGGCACAGAAGAAGCAAAAATGACCGAACCTGATAAAGATTATGTCATCCCATTAGGAAAAGGAAATGTTGTTTTGCAAGCCAATGAAAACAATATTGAAGAAGGAAATTCTTGTTGCATCATCACTTATGGCATGGGCGTTTATTGGGCCAAAGCGGCTGCTAAAAACTTCGAAGGGAAAGTTGAAATCATCGACTTAAGAACATTATTCCCATTAGACGAAGCGCTTGTATTTGAAACCGTGAAGCGTCATGGCAAATGCTTAATATTAACCGAAGAGCAACAAAACAATTCTTTTTCAGAAGCACTAGCCGGGCGAATTTCAAAAGCTTGTTTTAGATATTTAGATGCGCCAATAGAAGTGTTGGGCGCTTTAAATTTACCAGCAGTTCCCATGAATGTGGTGCTCGAAAAAGCCATGTTGCCGAATGCGGAAAAAGTAGCTGAGGTGATTAAGGGCTTGTTGAGTAATTAACCCTCACTCAAAATCCGCCCATCTTTCATCTGAATAATCCTATCGCTTAATTTAGCAAGTGAATCATTATGGGTAACAATCAAAAATGTTTGTCCGTATAAATCACGCAGTTTTATAAATAGTTGATGAAGCTCGTACGCATTTGCAGAATCTAAATTACCCGTTGGCTCATCTGCCATGATGATTGATGGGTTGTTGATAAGCGCCCTTGCAACCGCAACCCTTTGCTGTTCACCCCCAGATAATTCGGAAGGCTTATTGCCAAAACGATGAGAAAGTCCCAACTGATCAAGCAATTCTTTGGCTTTTTTTTCGGTAACGCCACGATTTTTTCCCCCAATCCAAGCGGGGATACAAACATTTTCTATAGCAGTAAACTCGGGCAAAAGATGATGAAATTGAAAAATAAAACCAATATTTTTATTTCTAAAATTGGCCAGCTTCTTCCCTTTTAACGCTGAAATATTTTCATTATTCATTGTTATTGATCCAGAATCAGCGTTGTCTAACGTGCCCAAAATGTGTAGCAGTGTGCTTTTCCCAGCTCCAGACGCGCCAGTGATGCTTACAATTTCTGCAGCTTTTATCTCAATGTCCACCCCTTTTAAAACTTGGAGTGTGCCATAATTTTTCGTGATTCCCTTTGCAACTAGCATGAATTAAAATTAACCAATTATGGTTTTAGAATGTTAATAAATAAAAATATTTTCTGCACATGGTAAAAAGACATTTGGTAATTTCATCTTAACCTCTACATTTGCAAAATAAACCAATTATAAAATGTTCTGGACATTAGAATTAGCATCACATTTAGAAGACGCGCCTTGGCCTGCTACCAAAGATGAATTAATCGATTATAGCATCCGTAGTGGCGCACCAATTGAAGTAATTGAGAACCTTCAAGAATTAGAAGACGAAGGCGAAATTTATGAAGGCCTTGAAGATATCTGGCCTGATTATCCTAGCCAAGAAGATTTCTTTTTTAATGAAGATGAATATTAATTAGCTTTAGTTCGTAATAAACAAATTGCGTTCATTTCGTGCGCAATTTATTTTTTTATGTTTATTCATTAAAACGAGAGCAATTGATGAAGCGTGTACTTACTTTACTTTTCTGCGTTTTTAATTTTCAGCTGGGTTTTACCCAAGAACTATTTTCATTTACAGAGCCCGCAAGCAATATGCCTTCAAAAAGTATCGGTTTTAGATTAACCAATACGTTGATGAAAGAAGATGCATCCAATCAATATAATTTACATTTGCTGCCCGAAATAATGGTTGGAATAAATCGGCATTTCATGTTTCATGCCGAAGGATTTGTTTCCAATAGAAATAAAAATATAACTGCTGAAGGTGCTGCTCTTTATGGCAAATACCGATTTTTTAGTAGTGATGATATACATTCCCATTTTAGGTTAGCCGCTTTTTCGCAGTG
>CANFUJ010000173.1 GCA_947450165.1 Chitinophagaceae bacterium | reverse complement strand
ATATTTTTGGGCAGCCACATGAAGTAAATGCAGAAATTGCAGAAATGCGCAGTATGAGTGCTCATGGAGATTATGAAGATCTTTGTCAATTCCTCGCATGCCAACAACCTCAACAAGTAAAGAAATTATTTTTAGTACACGGCGAATATCCTGTTCAATTGGATTTTCAAAAACGACTTATACGAAAAGGATTTTTGGATGTGGAAATACCAAAGATGCATGAAGAGATTGGGTTGACGTAACGCTACGCTGGTTTAAATCGCTTCGCAGGTTCAATTCGCTACGCTAGTTTAATTAACTATGTTGGGTCAATTAACTATGTTGGTTCAATTCGCTGCGCTGGATTAATGGTTTAAGGTTGATTTCAACTCACCCACGGTTGAAACCGTGGGCTATAAAGTAAAGCTTAAACGATTGAAATTATAAAAATGGGAACACAACTAAACCAGTATTGGCATTTGTTGTTAAATCTAAATCGGCAGGCCTAAATCCTAACCTTTTGAACTTATTGAACACATTGAACCTTTTGAACCTCCTAAACCTCTCTAACCTCAAATGTAAGGGTTGAAAATATTCAACCCCTACAACCTCTCAAACCTCTTACCCTCCCTTTATACTCATCAAATAATCAAACAGCGTTACCTCTGTTTTAATACCGAGTTTTTTTCTAAGCCGGTATCTGCTAATTTCGATGCCTCTAACGGTAATGTTTAGTAGCTGAGCAATTTCTTTGGTAGATAAATTCATGCGCAAATAGGTACATAGCTTTAATTCGTTGGGGGTAATATTTTCATGTTTTTCTTTTAAGATAACCATGAAATCACTATGTACTTTGTCGAAATGTTGGGCGAAATGTTCCCAGTCTTTATCCACTTTTTCATCTTCGCTTACTACTTTGATGATTTTTTTTATTTCAGAAACTTTTGATGCATCATCAATCGATTTCATTAGCTGTGTTAACTCAGATTTAATCTTTGTGAGAATTTCTCCTTTTTGAACCAGATGCATGGCCGATGTGGCAAGCTCCGAATTTTTAAAATCAATCTCACTTTGAAGCTTTTCATTTCTCAAGTTTATCAATTCGGTGGATGCTTTATCGATTTCCAATTGATGCAAATAGTTTAATCTTTTTTGTTCTTCATCATGCTTTTGTTTTTGAATGATTAACTTTTTGCGTTGTCTGGTATACATGTAACTCAATCCCCAGCCAATTAAAATAACGTATAAAAAATAGGCAAAATAACTTCGGTACCATGGTGCTACAATTACAAATTGATAGGAGATAATTTGAGATTCATTTCCCAAGTTATTTCTGGCTTTTAGTTCAAACGTATAATTTCCAGGTGATAAATTGGTGTAATCTTTTTCTGATTTGTTTGTCCATTCCGACCAATCTTTATCCAGTCCTTTTAATTTATAAGCATATTCTAAATTGGATTCCTGACCAAAAATCGATGTGGAATATTCAAAATGAATGCTGTTCCATTTGTAATTTATATTAGGGATGTCCGCTTTTTGTTGTGTTTCATTGAACGTTTTTCCAGCGTAATTTCCTCCAAAAAGTAAACTGTCTTTCGAATTGAAAATTTTAACCGAACTTAATTTTACTTGTAAAGCTGTTTTTCTTTGTTTGTATTTTTCATAATTGATATGAAAGAATCCAATTTCTCCGCCCAGGAAAATATTGTTTTTGTTGACAGCATAAATAAATTCAAAACCGCTCAGCATTTTGTTGTTTAATTCGGGCAGGTAAATGATTGATGGCTTTGTAGCCGTAAAATCAATTACACCAAGTTGCTTTTCATGGATAAACCATACATTTCCTTCATTGTCTTCTTTTAAATATCGCACACTTTGGTTGCCTAAAATGTTTTTATAAAATTCATCCGCTTCAAAAATGTCTTTCTGAGGATTGTATTTGTAAATCCCCTTTTGAGTGGCAATTAAAAGCTCATTTTTTATTTTATATACCTGATTGTCTAATAAAGAAGGAAGTCCATTTTTATCCGAGTATTGTTTAATTAAATATTTGCCGCTAGCGTTTGTTTGTATTTTAAAAACGCCATGATAAGGATGAGAAATCCAATAATTATCAAATTTATCAATGACAACATATCTAGAAGATTCAATAAAATCTGGTATTTTCTCTCCTTCGGTAAAATGTCCATTAGCATAATTAAAAAATCGAATGCCATAGTAATTCCCTGAAATACAGCGTGGGGTGGGGAATACATTGGTAACAGGGGTGAAATTCCAAAATCCATGATCATTTGAAAATGAAACAACATTTCCCTGGTTCACTTCAAAAGCGCCTTCATGATGACCAAGCAGCAATTTGTCGTTGATTTCCGAAAGCGTCCAGTTTTCACCAGCGGTGTTGTTCACAAAGTTAAAATCACCTTTGCTAAAGCTCAAATCTTTCACCGTTTGAAGTGGCGCATAATACAATCCGTTTGAGGTACCTATATATAAATTGTTTTTAAAAATAGCTGCAGTATAACCCGATCCTTTTTGATTATTTGGATTTAGTTGCTTAATTGGACTATCATAATTGATAAAATCTACGCCATTATTTAGCCCAAGCCAAAGGTTTTTTTGGTTGTCTAAAGTAATACTGAGCACATTATTATTTTGTAACCCTTCATTTTTTGAAAATTTCTGGATGAGTTCTCCGTTTGTATTTACGATATAAACACCATCATTGTTTGTGCCCAGTGCCATCCATTCTTCGCTTATTGGAACGGTACAAAAAATCCTTTTGTTTACAATTGCATCTAAATTCGGTGAGTGTAACGGGGTTATAGTATTATTGTTAAGGCTAAAAAAACCATTTTTAATAGTCGTAATTAATATTTTGCTTTTTTGCATGACGAAAATGGAAGAAATGGGATCGTTGTTTGGAAGGGAATTTTGGGTTTCAACAGGCATCCATGCGTTGTCTTTGTATTGCATCAACCCATATATTGCATCTTGGGCATACATATTTCCATTGCAAAATCCCATGAAAGACCACTCCGAATGTGATTTATATATAATGGAAGAATTGTTGGTTATTTTGATGATTTGATTTATCCCCCTAAAAAAAATGTCCCCATTTTTAAAAATGATGTCCCATACATCACCAAAAAGTCGATCTTTTTGAGGAATTAACGGTACTAAAGAATGATAAACCAAGTTGCCGCTATTATTTGGTTCGAAATATCCAATCTCATCTTGACCACCAACATAGATTTTATTATCGTTTCCAAATTCAACCGATCTAACGATTGTTTTATTGGGTAGAGGGTTTACTTTCCAGTATTTTCCGTCAAAACTGAGTAGTCCTTCATTGTTGGCAAAATAGATAATTCCATTTGGTCCTTGTTTAACATCCCAGTTTTGTAAGCCTCCGTTGTATATTTTCTTGTTGTAATTTATCACATCAGGCAAGCCGATGGTGTTTTGACTAAAAACAGAAATTGGCAATAAAATACAGGGCAAAATTTTGTTTATTCTTTTTGTGAATTTCAAATGATGAAAGTCCACATTTTTTTTTGATGTAGTAATGATGTAGTGAAAACAAGTATAAAATATCTTGTAAAATGTATTAGATGTAGTATTGATGTGGGCAATAAAATTTTTGTTGTTGTAGTTGAACATATTTTTACGCTGTTAAATATTATCAAATAATCCCGCCTAAAAATACTGAAAACTTGCCAAAACTCTTATTTATTCATTAAAAAAACAAAAAATGAAAAAACAAATCTACTTAATGCTCATGTTTACCATGATGCTGATTAAGGCGTTTGCGCAACCAACGACTGCGCCAACGACTCCTCCAACGAGGAATTCGTCGGATGTGTTATCGCTTTTTAGCGGGGCATACTCGGACTATCCAGGAACGGATTGGTTTCCTGACTGGGGACAATCAACTGTTGTAGCGGATACTACAATAGCGGGTAATGATTTAAAACGTTACACCAATTTAAACTACCAAGGGGTAGACATTTTTGGCGCAGTAAATGTGGCCAACATGCAAAATTTACACTTAGACATCTGGACAAGTAATTGTACAGCTTTTGAGGTGGTACTAATCAATGAAGGAGTAGTCGGAGGAGAACAAGGCTTTACTGTAAATCCAACTTCAAGTGGTTGGAATAGTTTTGATATTGCTTTGTCAAACTACACCAATGTTAATTTAACCAATGTTGGTCAAATTAAATTGGTTGGTACACCATTTGGTTCTAGTGTTGTTTTTTTAGATAATATTTATTTTTGGAAGGCATCAAATACGCCTAATTTATCAAACTTTACCATTCCTGCAAAAGTATTAGGAGATGCTCCATTTACAATTACAGCACCTACTAGTAATAGTTCAGGAAGTTTTTCATATACAAGTTCAAATACATCAGTTGCTACTGTAAGTGGTAACACCATTACATTAGTAGGTTTAGGAACTACAAATATTACAGCTACGCAAGCTGCTGCTGGCGCTTATGGTTCAGGAACAATTTCTGCTTCTTTAGTAGTTACTTCTCCTCCACCTGCAACAGCAGCTCCAACACCTCCAACCAGATCTGCGGGAAACGTTATTTCTTTATTTAGTAATGCATATACTAATGTAACTGTTGACACATGGTCGACTAGTTGGGACAACACAGTAGATCCAGTTGATGTTTCGATTGCTGGAAATACAACTAAGTTGTATAAAGACATGTCATTTGCTGGAGTAGAATTTACATCTAGTATGATAAATGCGACTAATATGGAGAAATTCCATATTGACATTTGGACGCCAAATGCAAATGTGTTCAAAATCAAATTAGTTGATTTTGGACCAAATGGTTTTTATGGTGGCGGTGATGATGTGGAGCACGAAATAGGATATACTCCTGCTCAATCTACTTGGGTAAGTTATGACATTAACTTTTCTGATTT
>CANFUJ010000172.1 GCA_947450165.1 Chitinophagaceae bacterium | reverse complement strand
GTTTCTATAAGTATGGCTTCGCAACTTTCAACTTCATATAAATCTGTAATGATTTTCATAATTTATTGTTTATCTGATTACAAATATGCCATGGCTACACCTCCAACTATTGGAGGACTAAAATTATTATCTACCCCGCAACAAAAATGGAGGTTTGTACCCTTTATATTTGAAGGGTAATGTTTCTATAAGCGCGAAAACGTTGTTCGCCATGCTAACATTAAAATGATTACTTCGTATATTTGGATATGTCAACAGCTCAAAAACCAATATTTAATAAACGAATCTTTTTGGATGTCGTATTTGAATCATTGGATTATGATGCTAAGGCTAGTTTTGTAATTGAAAGGGTTTTTGAAAGAGGTGATGTAGAAGATATTAGAAATTGCCGTCGATATTATGGAGACGAGTTAGTTACTCAAACTTTACTAAAAGCAAAATATTTACCCGAAACAAGACTCTATTTAGCCAGTGCTGTTATTAAAAGACCAATAAAGGATTTTGCATGCTACACCTTGAAACAGTTGAATCCGAAACTTTTTCCGTATTAAAGAAGTTGATGGAATTATTCTAAAGCCTTCCCCTCTAATTTTTACCCCTCAACAAAATTAAGATCACATTTCAATCAATTTGAAATCAAAATTATTTTTTTAATTTTAAGAAATTTAATTTTATGTTTTTAGTCCTAAAAAAAGGTGCATCAAAAAAGGAAATTCAAACAATCGAAAAGCGACTTCATTTAAGACGCGAATTTGATTATTCGAAGCATTTTGGTAAAATCAAATTGAAGAATGATCCATTATGCATACAAAAAGATTTACGCAATGAATGGAAATAAATTTAAGCCTATTGATTTTACACTTCTAGCCTAACCCATTCTCAACTTCTTTTCCCTTCCTCTTTTTCACCCCTCAACAAATTGGAGGTTTGTACCCTTTATATTTGAAGGGTAATGTTTATATTCAATACCTAAACCAAATTTATATGGCCAAACATCACCAAGAGCTGATTGAATTCTTGCAAAATAACAACTTCAAAGCAGATTGTTCACAATGCGGTACGCCGTTTCATTTGAAAGATGCGGTGCTTTTTCCGATTGATGAATTAACGCCAGAATCAAAAGCAAAAATGACTGAAATCAAAGAAGCTTTAAAAGAAAGAAAACTTTCGCTGCAACAATTAACGTCTAAAAAGAAACAGAAAATTGAAACCACCACGCAGAGTGTAAACATGGGTTTTATTTTGGAAAGATTGGCGCCAGTGTTGGAGCAGTTTCGTTTCAACAAAAACGATTGCCGAAGTTTATTTGATCCCATCGATTATGTCATCTTCGACGGGCTTCATAAAAACGGCAAAGTGCAAAAGATTTTCTTCATCGATATTAAATCGGGTGGCGCTAGATTGAAAAAAAATCAAAAGGCCATCAAAACAAAAATTGAAGAAAAGAAAGTTGAGTTTAAATTATACTAATCCAAAAAAAATTATTTGATATGCAACATCAAGAAATGTTATTGTTTTTTCAATACCAACGCGAAATATTTGGCATCTGTCCTTGCTGCGATGAATTTATACGACTAAGCGATTGTAAAATTTATAAAGACGAACGCAAAAGCAGCGATTGGCTTGATAAATTGGGCAATGAAGAAAGAAAATTGGATACACTAGAAGCGCAGATAACTGAGGACTTAAAGTTTTACAATGAAGAGGCACGCGAAAAGGGAAGAAAAGAGGCGAACAAAAAAATGAAAAAAGTAGATAAAATATTTACACCGCAAAAATTAAATCCTGATGATGCTAAAGTGATTTTTCATCCAGTAGATTTTGTCGTGTTTAATGGCATGAAAAATGGCAGCAATGGCGAAGCGTTGAAAAATATTATTTTATTAGATGGAGAAAGAAAATCCACCGAACACAAGAAAGTGCAAAATAGCATCATCCAAACCATTGAAAACGAAAGCTATGAGTGGATTACGTTGCGGGTAGATGAGGATGGAAATATTAGTGAGGAATGATGAGTTGCATATTTCAAAATAATAAAGATATATAACGATTTGAGCATGATAAAACTGACTGATATATATGGGCAATGCATCATCCCCAAAAATTCCTTATTGTTTCGTGGACACAATGACTCCACAATAAATGATTGTATGTTTTTTGCAACAAAACACTGGGTGGCGAGTGCTTTTAATCGCAAAACAATACAAGTTTGGCAGACAAAAAAAGACATTCAAATATTGTTTCTGGTTGATGATATCAATGCCAATAGTTGGACACATTCTGCTCTTCCAGAGGTTTTTAACAGCTTATTTCCCTCAGAAAGTAAACCGGATTTTAATGATCTTGACATCAAACACAATGACGTTAACAGAAGAAATAAACTTGCACGAAAACTTTTTGATGAGTATAATACATCAGGCTGGCTGACTTCTTTAGAGAATAGAGTTGAATTGGAAATTTGCTTATTTGACAAACAAGCAAATGCAAATCATCTGGAATTAATCGATATTGTAGACAGTAAAAACAAAACATACTTCAAAGACAGTCTAGACCGCATTAAAATTTTACCGTCATCAACATTTTATAAAAAAATAAATCAGACGTTGTTACCGAAATCCGGTATTCACCTAGATGAAAAAGCCCATTCTAAAAGTTATCAAGAAAAGATGAAAAATTGGATTAAAATTGAGATGCAAAATGGGATAGACCGTCTTGAAGCCAAACACTATCTTTTTAACTTGAGAACAAAATTAAAAATATGAATGATGAAAAGAAAAGCGATCTTATTGAGATTTACTTCTAATGATAATGAATTCTATAAGTCTGATTTAGATTTTGGGTTGGTAAAACATTTTTTACAATCAGCGCAAGGAGGCTGTTTTTCTGAAAAAGAAATAATTGAATTTTCAACAAACGAAATTCACAAAAAAGGTTTATTAAATCTTATAGACTCAGTGGATTACAGTTTTATTTATTTTTCCGGTCATTCAGCATTCTTAGATAGATTAATCCATTTACAATTAAGTGATTGTCTTATAAAAGAGAGCGAATTAATCAGAAAAAATAAAAAACAATGGATTTTTTTAGATTGTTGTAGAACCAGCAACCCTTCAATAAATTCACCTGAATTTAGCTTGCCAAGGCACGTAGATGTATTTACAGAAAACAATGAGAAAGATTATCAAAATTGGCTGACTAGCGTTTCAAATCTAGAGCCTTTTTATCTTTTATATCGCACAACTCAACTAAACGAATTCGCTTTTAGTAATGAATTTGGCGGTTATGGAACACAGGCGTTTTTTATGACTTTAATGGAGCAGCTGAAAAATAAAAAAACAATAGATTTTGAAAGCCTGTTTTCAATTATTAATAGCAAAGTAAAAGCAATTCAACAATGCGATTACTTAAATGGGAATGCAGCACTTAATAATTATCCCTTTAAATTTAATTATGAATGAACACATTTTCACTTGACAACACAAATGCACAAATATCATTTAAGCTGAATGCTATTGAAAGTTAAATACATATTAATACAATTGCTTTAATAACTTTTGGAAGCACTAATAACGAATGGATAAACATTTATCCAAAATTAGAACTAACAGCAGAATTAAAATATTTTGTGTATGCTGATTCAAACGATATACAAATTGATATAAGATCTTTTTCTATACCTATAAAAATTGATCTTGCTCAATCTCAGCCCATTTTCAACATCAATAGAACCATACAAAATGAATCGTTTACTATTGGAAATAATCCTGAAAAAAAGAGCTATTCAACTTTAAAACTGGAGCTTAAAGAAACAGTAACCATCTCTGTAAAATATGAATTAAGATTAGAAGTGAAGATGCATAAGGTTGTTGATAATTATAACCAATCCTAAAATGGGTAAATCATAAAAAATATTTATTCCAAATATCACTCCTCATAAAATCGGAGGTCTGGCATTATATCTTCGGTTTATTAAAATCAACGTTATATGCCAAATCAAAAATTAACCAAGCAAACAAGCTTAATTGAAATCAACATTTCTCCCCTTGATCAAATTTATGATTCCTTACATGAAGAAGGACAAACCATTGTGCATTGCCTTTATGTTTCCAAAACAAAATACATCAATGGAGGTTGGGTAAATATTCATCCAACCACTTTTTTGGTGCGCAATGAGGAAACGCTTCCATTATTACACGCCGAAAATATTCCGATGGCACCAAGTATGCACATGTTTAAACGCCCTGGCGAATTAAAAAATTTCACCCTTATTTTTCCAGCCATACCTAAAGAATGGGAAGAGTTTAGTTTGATAGAAGAATGTAGCTCAGGCGGTGGGTTTGTTGTAAAAAATCTATTGCGAAATGATTCAGGTGTGTATCAAGTTTCACTGTATTAAGATAAAATTTCTCAGTCCTCAAATAGTTGGAGGTTTAGGTATTTAAGTTTGAAGTATAAAAATCATAATTATGTTAGAACAAGCTATGCAATCTCCATATATTTTGGAGGAAATTAAAAAGACAAGTTGGGAAAATCGTGATGGTATCAATAAAATTTTATGGTTATTCAGATTGATGAAAAAGAACAGATTAAGTGCAGCAGAAGGCCATGTTTATTTTTTGCTGCGTAATCAATACGAAGAAGCCTATTTGAATTTGTTAAGAGAAATGGATCCCATAAAGTATCAGATTTATCTAGAAGAACAGGAGAAACTGTTGCTGCAAAAAGAAGCATCCCATCAAAATGAAATTAAAAGACAACAACAAATCGTAGAGCAAGAGAAAAAAGATTATGAAATGTGGTTGTCTATGAGAGTGTAAAATAAACTGTGTCAAGAGTTAAATTATTTAACTTTAAAACACAGAAAATGGAAAAGAAAACTCCTCCGCCATTCGATTACGAACTGGCCAAGCAAAAAGTAAAGGAAC
>CANFUJ010000171.1 GCA_947450165.1 Chitinophagaceae bacterium | reverse complement strand
ATTGGTTTTTTACATTAAGTTTTTGTTCGTAATGAATTTGAGGAATCATTAAGCCCAAATAAGACGAAGTTTTTCCCCATAGTTTGCGCAATTTATCTGCGAGTCTGTAGGTTTTTTGATTAAGAAGTAAGAGATATAAAAAAGGATAAATAAGTAAGAATAGTCCAACGAACCATATTCCATACCAAACCAACCAAATTTTACCAACTATATTTTTCATTGCTTTTTTTGATTTGCAATATAAACCAATAAGGTAACAACCAATGCAACAGAGAAAAACATTTGAATTTCAACCATAGAAAAAGATTCTACTGAAAGGTTGTCTTCAAAGTTTTTTTGATATTCGGTTATTTTCTTCTGTTGTTCAGCAACTGAAATTTCAGGAAATTGGGCTTTCACCCTAACTGGAATACTTTGCATTTGCATATTTTTATACTCTCCAAAAATTACCTTTTCATTTTTAACAATATGTTGATATGCTGCAATATTGATCATTGCGGTTAACAATGCCATTAATAAACTCGCAAACAAAGCTTTGCCAAGTGTAATTGGCTTTTCTGTTTTTTCGTTCATCAAACTCTTAATTAAAAAATAAACTCCAACCCCAAAAATCACCAAATTTCCAATTACAGGAAGTGCACTTACCAAAGTATGTTTTAAATATAATTTATTTAAATACATAATTAGCAACATTGATGCACTTAACGACCCAAATGCCAATCCGTAAATAGATACCTTTTTAATCATATCACAAAAATAAGTGCCATAATTTGCATTCCATTGTATTGAATTGAAATAAATATTGAAATAATTGAATTTAACAATGAATATCTATTAAAGTTGGTGGTTTATATTCGCATGGATTTTGCAACTTAAAACGGTTGCCCATTCATCATGAAGCAACAGTCATACGGAATATCAAATAGCATTTTATTTTTTACCATTCTCATCATTGGTGTTGTTTCAAAATTATTTATTAGTGGAATTACCGATTTAAGCAACGACGAAGTATTCTCAATTTATCACGCCCAATTGGATGTTATTGATTTGTTTAAAGAACTATCAACAGGAAATAATCCCCCATTATTTGAAACAATTTTACATTATTGGATAAAATTTTTCGGAATTAATGAAAATATCGTACGAATTCCTTCAATCATTTTTTCAATCGTAAGTACCGTATTTATTTATTTCACCGCCAAACTCGTTTCAGATAACAATGAAAAAAGTGGATTATTGGCAAGTTTATTATTTACATTGTCTTTATTCATTTCAACCTTACAATTTGAAACACGTGCATATTCATTGATGATTATGCTCGTTACTATAAATTCATATTCATTTTTAAGAAATATTCAAACAAAATCTACGAATTATTGGCAATCATTATGGATCCTAAGTACCGCATTTGGATGGTATACCCATTTCTTTACAATTTGGATATTTATTGTTCAAGTAATTTATGTTTTGTTTAAATTTAAATCGTTACCAATCAAAAAATTAATGATTGGATGCACATTCATCATTTTGCTTTTTTCACCCTATTTGGGAATTCTAATACAACGATTTTCTGCTACAGAAAACCAAGGAACCTGGGTTGAACCTGCAAAATTTGATTCAATCTATTTTGTTCTTTGGCAGTTTTGTAACAACCCCATTGCTACCATCTTGTTTTTCTCAGGATTTTGTTATTTCACATACAAAGCAATTAAAAGTAAAAACGCATATCAAAATTTTATTTCAATATGGTTCTGGATACCATTTTTAATGATGTTTTTATTTTCACTCCCCCACAAATTTACGATACCCATGTTTATTGAAAGGTACGTAAGTTTTGTAGCGCCTGCATTTTTTATAGGCATTGCATTATTTTTGGTTCAAACTACTAATGAATTAAAAAAGAGATCCAATTACTTTAAATACCTGCCCTTAATCTTCGGATTAATCATGTTTCTTGGATTAAAAAACAAAACAAGTACCAATATTTTCAAAGAATATTCAGAATTAAACAATCGAGATTCATTGCCTAAAAAAACGATAATACAACCATACTATGGTGCATTTAGTTATTTGTACTACAATGATATTGAGAATTTCAAAGATTTTGCATCTACAAAAATCTACGACCACATGGAAAAGCAATTGGCTTTAAAAGATATTTACACAAGTAGAAAAAATAGCTTGAACCTTTTTGTTTCAGATTCTTCGAATTCTATTGTTTGTATTGAAGGAGAACTGAGTAGAAAAAACGAAATTTTTGTAATTGATAGCTTTTTGAATAGCAAAAAATACCTTCCCACGGATCAAGTAATTTTGAGTGGAAAGAACTATAAAATTGAGATAAAAAAGAAATAAAAAAAAGGCGGTGTTACCGCCTTTTTCCTCACAAAATTCAAATTAATCTTCGCTACCTTGGTTGTCGTCTCGTTGATACTCATCGAAATTATATTCGGGGAGTAAATTCGATTTAACATGTCCAATAGTTTCATTTAAAGCATCGGCGAATTTGTTAAAATCTTCTTTGTAAAGATGAATTTTAGTTTTTACGAAAGAACCATCGTCAAATCTGCTGCGCTTGCTTTCTGTAATGGTGATATAATAATCAACATTTCTGGTAGCTTTCACATCAAAAAAATAGGTTCTTTTGCCGGCCCTAATGCGTTTAGAAAAAATCTCTTCCTGCGATTGGTCTTTGTAGTTGTCTTCCTGCATAGGCATTTCTATTTGGTTTAAAAAAAGTTAATAAAGCAAATAAACGAAATTTATTGACTTTTACAATATTAAATCATTGATTTTTTGTTTTAAGTTGTTAACTAAACAAATTTGATGTGTTGTTAATTTGACACTTACTAAAAAGCACCGAATATCAAAATACATTTATAATATTGTTAGATATTTATTTATGATGTTTGATTTTCGAATAACCATTGATAATATCCCCCAAAAGAAATTAGAAATTCATGGTTACCAGACTCAATTATTTTACCTTTTTCTAAAATAAAAATAACATTGGCATGTTGCAGTGGCGCCACCCTATGACTTGTAATTATTACCGTTTTATTATTAAAAACTTCCTTCAAATTATAAATAATTCTAGATTCAGTTTCAGCATCAACTGCGCTTAAACAATCATCCAAAATTAAAATATCAGAATTCTTCATTAAAGCTCTAGCCAAAGAAACACGTTGTTTTTGACCACCAGAAAGTGAAACACCTCTTTCACCCAAAATTGTATTTTTACCATGCTCAAACAAAGCAATATCCTTATCAAGGCAGGTAATTCTGATAATTTCATCTAAAAGTTCCTGAGAATATTCGCTTACACCAAATGCAATGTTTGCCTCAATGGTATCACTAAATAAAAATACATCTTGGGGAACATATGCAATCATTTTTCGATAGGCATTCAAATGCAAATTGGAAATAGATTGATCATCCATGAGTATTTGACCCGATTGAACTTGAATTTGTTTTGCAAGCAATTGCAATAATGTGCTTTTGCCAGAACCAGTTTTACCCGTAAACCCAATTATTTCACCCTTTGATAGTTTGAAAGAAATATCACTAAGTGCATTTTCATTTTTATCACTGTACCTATGTGAAACCTGCTTAAATTCAATTTGTTTTGACAATGATAATTCCTCGTCGTTCGATTGTAAATCAACTTCTTCCCTATTTAAAAAGTCATTGATTCGCTTTTGACTTGCACTTGCTTTTTGTACCAAAGCAGTTGTCCATCCCAAACTGGCCACTGGCCAAATAAGCATATTCAAATAAATAACAAATTCAGCCAAATTTCCGGGGGTAAAAATACCCTTTTCAACTTCCCTTCCCCCAACATATAAAACAATGATGGTTGAAAGACCTACAAGCAGCATCATTAGCGGAAAAAACAAAGAATTGACCATGGCCAATTTTAAATTTCTATTTTGAAATTCTACTCCTTGATCATTAAAGTCCTTTGAAAAATACTTTTCAGCACCAAAAGATTTTAAGATTCTAATACCAGAAAAAGTTTCTTGGGCATGGGTGGTAATTACAGACAGTTGTTCTTGAATTTTTTTATTACCCAAATTAATTTTTTGGCTAACATAATAAATTGAAATAGAAAGGATTGGTAAAGGAACAATGACCCAAAATGCCAAGTGCTTGTTTACCATAATCATTTGGGTGATAATCATGATAAATGAAAACAATACATTTGCAAAATACATGATAGCAGGACCAATGTACATTCTCACATTTGAAATATCTTCGGTAATGCGCGACATTAAATCACCGGTATAATTTTCGCGGTAAAAATCTTCGCCGAGCTTTTCATATTTCAAAAACAGTTCATTTTTTTGGTCATATTCAATTTCACGAGAGGCTACGACTAATGTTTGTCTCATGAAAAACATAAAAACGCCTTTCAAAACGGAAGCCAACACAATAGCAAATCCAAATCCTAAGGCATTAAACATGATTATTTTATAAAGTATATTGCTTTGTGAGTAGCCAAAAAGTTGAGAATTAAAATAAGCATCATCCAGGCCTTGTCGAACAAAAACAGGCACATAAATGGCAAAGAAATTGGAAAGGATAACACAAAGAATTCCCATTAAAATAAGGAATTTGTATTTTTTAATATATTTGTTGAGGGATAAAAGTTCTTTCACTGCAGTGTGTAATTCTGTTGCAAAGTTAACCAATATAGTGCAGGAGAAAGGTCAAAAATGAGAAAGACATGATATTTGGCGGTGAAACCTGAAATATTCTTCAATTTTTTTTCACAAACATTTCCACAATGATCAATTATTTTGTATATTTGCAGCCCAATTGTTAGAATTATGCATTTAACAACAGATAGAAAAAAAGAAATATTTACTCAGTTTGGTGGAACATCTACCAACACAGGTAGTACAGAAGCGCAAGTTGCAATGTTTACAGAAAGAATCAAT
>CANFUJ010000170.1 GCA_947450165.1 Chitinophagaceae bacterium | reverse complement strand
GTGACATCACTTTCTGTAATCGCACCTACTGCTTTATGAATCACTTTAATTACAATTTCTTCTGTACTTAATTTTTGTAATGAATCACTCAACGCTTCAACCGAACCATCCACGTCACCTTTTATAATAACATTCAATTCTTTAAAGTTACCCAATGCCAAACGACGTCCAATTTCATCCAACGTAATGTGTTTCTTAGCACGCATACCTTGTTCACGTAAAATTTGTCCACGCTTGTATGCTGTTTCTCTTGCTTCTGCTTCATCTGCAAAAACTTTAAATGTTTCACCTGCTTGTGGCGCTCCATTCAAACCTAATAATAATACTGGTGTTGATGGAGGTGCTTCTTCAACGCGTTGGTTACGCTCATTGTACATTGCTTTTACTTTACCGAAGTATTGTCCAGAAACAATCATATCTCCTTGTTTCAATGTACCATTTTGTACCAATATTGTAGCTACATATCCTCTACCTTTATCAAGCGATGCTTCAATAATTGTACCCGAAGCTTGTTTGTCTGGATTGGCTTTTAATTCAAGCAAATCTGTTTCCAACAATATTTTTTCGAGTAACAATTCTATATTCATTCCTTTTTTAGCACTGATCTCCTGACTTTGGAATTTACCGCCCCAGCTTTCCACCAAAATATTCATAGTAGCAAGCTGTTCTTTAATTTTTTCAGGATTAGCGCCATCTTTATCCACTTTGTTGATGGCAAATATCATCGGCACATTAGCAGCTTGCGCATGCGAAATGGCTTCTTTGGTTTGTGGCATAACCGCATCATCCGCAGCAACCACAATAACCGCAATATCTGTAACCTTAGCACCACGGGCACGCATAGCCGTAAACGCTTCGTGACCAGGCGTATCTAAAAACGTAATAGCGCGTCCATCAGGTAACGTTACTTCATACGCACCAATATGCTGTGTAATTCCTCCCGCCTCACCTGCAATAACATTTGTTTGTCTGATGTAATCAAGCAACGATGTTTTACCATGATCTACGTGACCCATGATGGTAACAATTGGAGCTCTTGGTTTTAAATCTTCAGGATTGTCAATCTCTTCATCTACTTCAAGTTCAGCGGCATCATCAACCCCGATAAATTCTACTTCATAATTAAATTCGCTAGCTACAAGTTCAATGACATCGGCCTCCAAACGCTGATTGATGGAAACCATGATTCCCAGGTTCATACATTTGCTGATGATGTCGGCAAAGCTTACATCCATTAACCCAGCCAATTCACTTACTGATATAAATTCTGTTACTTGTAATTTGTTTGAGATTTCACCATCGCCCATATTTTCGGCCATCTCTTCACGTTTCGCTTTACGATATTTCGCTTTTAAGCTTTTTCCTCTTCCGCCGGCACCAGCAAGTTTTGCTTGGGTTTGTTTTAATTTCTCTTGTATTTCTTTTGCGTCAATAATTTTATCTTCCTGACGTTTTGGAGCACCACCAGTTGATGGGCGTTGGAAACGATTGCCACCCTGTTGTGGATTGTTGCCTTGTTGACCAAATGGTGGTCTGTTTGGCTGTCCTCCACGATTATCTGGCAATGCTTTATTTCCTCTATTGGGTTGACCTGGCTGACTGGTATTATCACCTGGTTTCTTTTGAATTGGAATGCGTTTGCGCTTTTGTTTCTCTTCGTTTGTTTCGCGCTTCGGACGGGTATCGTTGTTAACTGGTAAAACAATTTTACCTAAAATTTTAGGACCAGTTAATTTATCTGCTTGTATATTTTCAATAACAGCTACCGTAGGTTCTTCTTTAGTTGGTGGAGTATCAACTACAGCTTCAACTTGAGGAACGACCACTTCTGGTTCTTGAGGTGTAGGAACTTCAACTTTTTTAGGTGTTTCTTCAACGGTTGATGCCTTCTTAACCGCTTCTTTCTTCGTTCCTTTTTTAGGTCTGCTTGAAGAATCAATTTGGTTTAAATCAATTTTATCTAAAATCTTTAACCCTTCAATTTCAGGAGCAACTATTTTTGTGATTTCCGTTTCTTTTTGCGTATCTGCTTGTTCAACTGCTGGCACTTCAGCCGCTGGTTTTTCTGGCGCAAAATGATCCACTACTGGCGTTTCCACTACTGGCACTTCTACAACTTCAGGTTTTACTTCCTCAACAGCCGCTGCCTTAGGTTTTTCATCTTTTTTCTTAATCGACAAATCTTCTTCGTCGCGTTTTTTCTTTGGATCTCCACCAGCACCTTTTGGCAAATCAACTTGCTCTGCTTTTTGCTTTGCTGCCTTATCTTGCTGAAATTCGGACTGTAGCACACGGTACATATCCTCAGACAGTTTCGTTGATGGCTTAAGCTCATCAGCATTGAAATTTTTTGACACAAGGAATTCGATCAAGGTATTGGTACCTATGTTAAATTCCTTGGCTGCTGCCATTAATCTGGGCGTAATTACTTCTGACATTCTTTGATATTAAAACGACATTTTTTTATTGTCGCTTGCTTTTTTTAAAATTCAATCTTATTCTCTTTCGAACTCTTCTGTTAATATTCTTCTAACTTCTGCGATGGTTTCTTTTTCAAGATCTGTACGGCGTTCTAGTTCATCAGCAGTAAGTGCCAATACAGAACGAGCGGTATCACAACCCACGCGCTTAAATTCGTCGATGATCCATGATTCAATTTCATCACCGAATTCTTCTAAATCGATATCATATTCTTCTTCTTCTCCTTCGTTATCACGGAATACATCAATTTCATAACCTGTTAATTCACAAGCCAATTTGATGTTTACCCCTCTTCTACCAATTGCCAAAGAAACTTGATCTGGTTTTAAAAACACATTTGCATGTAGTTTTTCTGTATCCAAATCTATGCTTGTAATTTTAGCTGGTGTTAAAGAACGTTGTATCAACAATTGGATGTTCGTTGTGTAGTTGATTACATCTATGTTTTCATTTTTCAACTCTCTTACGATACCGTGAATTCTGCTTCCTTTCATACCAACACAAGCACCCACTGGATCGATTCTATCATCATAACTTTCAACAGCTACTTTTGCTCTTTCTCCTGGATCTCTAACGATTTTTTTAACAACGATTAAGCCATCAAATATTTCAGGAACCTCGATTTCAAGTAGTTTTTCTAGGAACACTGGACTTGTACGAGATAGAATAATGATTGCCTGACTATTTTTAAGTTCTACTTTTTTTACAACTGCGCGAACGGTATCTCCTTTTTTGAAATAATCGCTAGGAATTTGTTCTGTTTTAGGAAGTAGCATTTCATTTCCATCTTCATCAAGAATCAACACTTCTTTTTTCCAAACCTGATAAATTTCACCACTAACGATATCTCCTACACGATCTTCGTATTTTTTAATCAATACGTTTTTCTTCAAGTCGTTGATACGTGCTGCAAGTGTTTGTTTTCCAGCTAAAATGGCTCTTCTGCCAAATTCAGCTTGAATATCTACTTCTTCGTACAACTCTTCACCAACCTGATAATCTGGCTCAATCAAAATGGCGTTTTTATATTCAATTTCAGTTAAGGTATTGTACAAATCGTCGTCATCTACGATTGTTCTTCTACGAAAGATTTCCAAATCTCCTTTTTGATCATTTACGATTACGTCGAAATTTTCGTCGCTGCCGTATTTTTTTCTAATAAGGGTTTTAAAAACATCTTCCATCACTTTCATAAGTGTAGGACGATCTATACCTTCTGCTTCTTTAAACTCCTGAAATGATTCAATCAAGTTAATGCTTGCCATAATCCAATCCGAACTTCCCTACTTTTTTAGGGCCTCCCCGGAAGAGGGTTTTTAGTTAATTAAAATTTTATCAAAACTTTTGTTTGCTTAATATCCGAAAAAGGAATTATTTGCTGGTGTTCTACCAATTTTTTACCTTTTCCTTCTGTATATCCAATTGTTATTTCATTTTCATTTACTTCCAATAATTGTCCTTCTTTTTTAGACGCATCATTAAAAGTCACTTCCACATTTCTACCCACATTCTTTTTATACTGACGAAACATTTTTAAGGGTTCGTCAATACCCGGACTAGACACTTCCAAAGAAAAATCGCCTTCTGGATAAAGGGCCATTTCCTCCATGTGTTTATATAGTGCTCGGTTTATTTTAATACATTTTTCAATACCCAATCCACCATCTGCATCAAGATAGATTTTATAGTTGTTGATTGGCTTTACCTTAATCTCCACTAAAAAAATATCATCTGTTAACAGTGATTGTAGCAATTGGCTAACGGTATCAATATGAGACGTTGTATTCATGTGTGTATTATAGTTTTCTTTTTGCCACATGTTATACCCTTGATACTCATCCCCGGTTGGCCATAAGCTTTTCTCTTATGGGTATTTCATATTATTAAAAAGGAGAAGGGAACGCTTCCGTTCCCTTCAATTATCATTTTACAGCACAAATATAGGCATTGATTGTTTATTAGCCAAACTCGTTTTGGAATTATTTAAAAAATTGTGGTGATTTTTTATGGTTTGAGTTTTAACTTTGGGCTATGTTTAAATTATTGGTTGAATTATTTCTTTTTTATCTTTTGTACAAATTCATTTTCGAATTGGTGATTCCTATCTTCAGAACTACGCGTGAAGTAAAAAAGAAAATGAACGAGTTTCAGCAAAACATGCATAAAACAGCTGAAAATAATCGCACTTCAAATGAAAATGCTACTAAGCCAACTGCTTCAAAACCGCCAAAGGAAGATTACATTGATTTTGAAGAAATAAAATAGTCTATTACTCGCTGATTTTATTGCTATTAGTTATTAAGCATCAAAGGCATTACCAACATCAATAAATCTTCGTTTTCATTTTGTTCTGTTGGACGAATTATACCTGCTTTTGAAGATGTGCTCAATTCCATATTGATTTCTTCTGTTTCAGCACCATTCAACATTTCAATTAAAAACTTTGCATTGAAAGCAATTTGTAGGTTTTCGCCATCATATTGACAAGCCATTCTTTCATTTCCTTCATTGCTGAAATCTACGTCTTGACTGGTTAAATGAAGTTCGTTTCCATTTATGCTTATTGCAATGTGATTGGTACTTTTATTACTAAATACACTTACACGTCTTAACGCATTTTGGAAATCATG
>CANFUJ010000169.1 GCA_947450165.1 Chitinophagaceae bacterium | reverse complement strand
GGAAAGTGGATTTTTCAACAACCTCGGCTTTAATGTAACTCAATCAGATAATAACATTAGAAAAGATGCGTACTGGCTTGGAGAAGCTCAAAGTAGGGTTGTGGTTTCTGTTTCAAAAGAAAATAACGATAGTTTTCAAGCATATATCAATAAACAAGCATTGCAAGTTCAATGTATCGGACAAGTAACGCTATCTCAAATAACTGTAAATGGAGAAGATTGGGGCAATATCGTTAGCTGGAAAAATAAATACGAAACAGCTATTGGAAAATTAATGCTTAAGTAATTCGTGTTTTAAAAGAAATTTTAAAAAAAGTTTGAATTATTTTTCATCAGCAATTTTTACGTGGTTATCTTTGCCCGACCTTCAGGATTTATCTTACGTTCCTCGGTCTAAACAATCATATCATTATTATAAAAAAAATCACTTCGCATCAACATATGCGGCAGGGTATTTTTTTATAGTATAATTATTTAATTTTTATGTCAAAATACATTTTTGTAACCGGTGGTGTAACTTCTTCATTGGGTAAAGGAATCATTGCAGCGTCGCTAGCAAAGTTGCTTCAAAGTAGGGGTTTAAAAGTAACGATTCAGAAATTTGATCCGTATATAAATGTGGATCCTGGAACGTTGAATCCATACGAACATGGGGAATGTTTTGTTACAGACGATGGAGCCGAAACAGATTTGGATTTGGGACATTACGAACGTTTTTTAAACATACCTACTTCACAAGCCAATAATGTTACAACTGGTAGGATTTACCAAACCGTTATCAATAAAGAACGTGAAGGCGATTATTTGGGTAAAACTGTTCAGGTAGTACCACATATTACAGATGAAATAAAACGTAGGATGATGTTGCTGGGTGAGTCCGGCGATTTTGATATTGTGATCACTGAACTTGGTGGAACTGTTGGTGATATTGAAAGTTTACCTTTTGTTGAAGCTGTTCGTCAGATTCAATGGGAGTTACCAGAAGAAGATTGTATCGTGGTGCATTTAACCTTAATTCCATACTTAAAAGCAGCAAAAGAATTAAAAACAAAACCTACTCAACACAGTGTGCGTTTATTGAGTCAGGAAGGCGTTCATCCAAATATTATTGTTTGCAGAACAGAGCATCCTTTAAATGAAGATTTAAAAAGAAAGATTGCATTGTTCTGCAACGTAAAGCCAGAAGCGGTAATTGAAGCGATTGATGCGGGTACAATTTACGAAGTGCCTTTAAAAATGTTTGATGAGGGTTTGGATGTGATTGTGTTGAAGAAGCTGCACATTAATGGATACGCAGCGCCCGATTTATTGAAATGGAATTCTTTTTTAGATAAATTGAATCACTCTGTAAAAACGGTAAACATCGGTTTGATTGGTAAGTACGTTGAATTGCAAGATGCGTATAAATCTATTTTGGAAGCGTTTGTACATGCTGGAGCCGTTAATCTTTGTAAAGTAAATGTGGTAAACGTACATAGTGAATTTATTACAGAATATAATGTAGCAGAGCAATTGAAAGGATTAGATGCGTTGCTTGTAGCACCTGGATTTGGTATAAGAGGTGTGGAAGGGAAAATCGAATCAGTGAAATTTGCTAGAGAAAACAAATTGCCATTTTTTGGAATTTGCTTAGGCATGCAAATGGCAGTTATCGAATTTGCTCGAAATGTTATTGGGTTCAAAGATGCACATTCTACCGAAATGGACACCGAAACAAAACATCCTGTAATTGCTTTAATGGAAGAACAAAAAAATGTGACCAGCAAAGGTGGTACCATGAGGCTGGGCGCTTATTTATGTGAGTTGGCTCCAGATTCTTTGGCGCATAAAATTTATGGAGCCAATGAAATTAGTGAAAGACATCGCCATCGTTGGGAGTTTAACAATCAATATCTAAACGATTACATAAATAACGGAATGGTTCCAAGTGGAAAAAATATTAAAGAAGACCTTGTTGAAATAGTTGAAATAAAAGATCATCCGTTTTTTATTGGAGTTCAATATCATCCCGAATTAAAAAGTACAGTTGAAAACCCTCATCCAATTTTTGTACATTTTATAAAAGCAGCCATTGATCATGCTGAAAAAAACGCATAAATAAAAAGGGTTTATTTATGTTTTGATATTAATTTAGCCGATGCAAAAATTAAGCATGAGCGAATTAAAAAGGTTAACTCCTGAAGAATTCAAACGCTCAAAAAAAACGCCAGTAATTGCCGTTCTTGAAAATATTCGAAGTGCATATAATGTAGGTAGTGTATTCAGAACTGCGGATGCTTTCTTACTTGAATCCATTTATTTAATTGGCTATTCGGCTCAACCTCCTCATAAAGAAATCAAGAAAACAGCTTTGGGTGCTGAGGAAACTGTTGAGTGGCATTATTTTGCCGATACTAAATCTGCTATTGAGGAACTGAAAAAAAATGGATATAAAGTATTTGCTGTAGAACAAGTCGTGAACAGTATTTCGCTTGAAAACTTAACCCTTGACAACGATGAAAAAATTGCTGTTATTTTTGGCAATGAAGTGAGTGGGGTAGAACAAGACAATATTTTACTTTGCGATGGATGTATTGAGATTCCTCAACTGGGTATGAAACATTCGTTAAACATCGCAACTGCAGCAGGAGTGGTTTTGTGGGAGATTATCAGAACGAGGATGAAGAGCGACAAGTAAAAATCCTGTCCGCCTTGGCGGATAAAAAGTGAAAAAATGGCATCAACAATTTTGACTTTTAACTTTTGAATTTTTAATTAAATTAACAATGCAATCCATAAAAAAATATCTTTCATTAATCAAGTTTTCGCATACCATATTTGCGATGCCTTTTGCATTGATTGGATTTTTTTTAGGGGTTCAGTATTTAAAGACAAATCAAGTTGTTTTAAGTGAAAATGGATTTAATGTAAATCCTTGGTTATACACATTTATTTTCGTTGTGTTATGTATGGTTTTTGCCAGAAGTGCTGCCATGGCTTTTAACCGTTATCTCGATATGCATATTGATGCTAAAAATCCACGCACAGCCATTAGGGAAATTCCATCTGGACAAATCAAACCAAAAAACGCGTTATTATTTACCATTATTTGTTCACTGCTTTTTGTTTTGTGTACTTTGGTGATCAACAAGTTGGTTTTCTTTTTGAGTTTCGTTGCATTATTCGTGATTTTATTTTACTCTTATACCAAAAGATTTACCGCACTTTGCCATTTGGTTTTGGGTTTGGGATTAAGTCTCGCACCTATTGGCGCTTTTCTTGCCGTTACGGGCGTGTTTGATTTATTGCCCATTCTATTTTCGTTTTTGGTATTAACTTGGGTGAGTGGTTTCGATATTATTTATGCTTTACAAGATGAAACATTCGACAAACAAAATCAACTCAATTCAATTCCGGCTTTATTGGGAAAAGAAAAAGCGTTAAAGTTGTCCACTTTTTTACATCTTATAACTGCTGCAATTATTATTATTATCGGGTTCTATACATTACATTTATTTTGGTATTGGATAGGCGCATTCATTTTTATTGGCATGCTTATTTACCAGCATTCTATTGTAAAACCCAATGATTTAAGTAAAGTAAACATTGCATTTATGACAGCGAATGGCATTGCTTCCATTGTATTTGCATGTTTTGTAATTATTGATATTTTAATTAAAATAAAATAATGGCAAGAATTATAGCGATTGATTATGGCGGAAAACGAACAGGGATTGCAGTTACAGATCCTTTACAAATTATTGCTACAGGCCTAACCACCATTGAATCACCACAATTAATTCCTTTTTTAAAAAACTATTTTTTAACTGAAACGGTTGAACTTATTATCATTGGTTTGCCCAAAAATTGGGATGAATCAGATACGCATGGAACTGCCCCCGCAAGAAAAGCCATCGAAAGAATAAAAAAAGAATTTCCAAACATGCCCGTAAAAGACGTTGATGAAAGATTTACTTCAAAAATGGCCAAAGATGCAATGATTGAAATGGGCATGAAGAAAAAAGACAGGCGCGATAAAAAGCTTGTAGATGAAATTGCAGCTACAATCATGCTTCAAGAGTATCTTCAAAGTATTAGTTAATCAACGTTAAATCCTAACTTCGCATCAGTTTTAAAATCAACTCATTTAAATTATTAATTCAAAGTTTTAATAGATGAATTTACCTATAGTTGCATATGGATCGCCAATTTTAAGAAAATTAGCAACAGATATTGCTCAAGATTATGAAGGATTAAATAAGCTAATCGACGACATGTGGGATACCATGTACAACAGTTATGGAGTGGGTTTGGCTGCTCCTCAAATTAATAAAGACCTCCGTTTGTTTGTAATGGATAGTGTGCAAATTTTTGAAAATCAAACGGAGGAAGATGAGAAATATCCAGATGAACCTGGATACAAAGGCGTTTTTATCAATGCAAAAATTGTAGAATTATCTGGCAACAAATGGTCATACAATGAAGGTTGTTTGAGTATTCCCAAAGTACGTGAAGATATTTCGCGCCACGAATCAGTAACACTAGAATTTGTGGATGAAAATTTCAATCCGCATACCAAAACATTTATTGGCTTAACAGCTCGTATTATTCTACATGAATATGATCATTTGGAAGGAAAATTATTTATCGATCATATCTCTCCATTAAAAAGAACCTTGTTGAAAAGGAAATTAGATGATATTTCTAAAGGGAAAATCAGAGTAGATTATAGAATGGTCTTCAATAAATAAGTTTGTTGTTTATGGTTTGTGGTTTGGATCAACTTTTAAACCATTAACCATTAAACCAGCGAAGCGAATTAAACAATTTAAGTTTGGTGTTTGGCGTTGGAGTCCCAAATCCTGAATCAACTATCCAGTTCTAGTACTAATCCCCCTTAATCATAAACACATAATCCTGTACTTTCTTAATTTGATTGATTCTATCAGATTTTTTCAAAGTAGGATTTGAGGTAATTTTGATGTTTTCGTTTTCTTTAGATTGTTTCATCTCATTGATGGCACTAAAAATATTTGAAGATTTAATGGCATAAACCACACCTTCAACATTTGTTTCCATACTAGAAACTACGCCAACCAATTCGCCATTTTTATTCAAAACAGGTGAACCACTATTCCCTTCGTCAGCAATGGTGCTTAACTGGCAGAAAATTGTGT
>CANFUJ010000168.1 GCA_947450165.1 Chitinophagaceae bacterium | reverse complement strand
TGGAAATAAAATTAATAGAAGATGTATACTTATAATTAATCTCTTGGCATTCTCATTCCGCCACCGCCACGGCCACCACCAAACATATTTTGCATCTCTTTCATTGGTTTTATTTCAATACCTTTTGGTAATTCAAATTCTTTGTTGTCGATTGCTTTT
The DNA here is from genome assembly GCA_947450165.1 of Chitinophagaceae bacterium. Classification (GTDB taxonomy): domain Bacteria; phylum Bacteroidota; class Bacteroidia; order Chitinophagales; family Chitinophagaceae; genus Ferruginibacter. The sequence goes on along the minus strand of CANFUJ010000168.1, from coordinate 5,068 downwards.
CCCAATTCGATTTTTGTTACCGATACTTCCATTACTCTTCCTCTACGCATTTTCATTTCGTAACCCATTACAAAACCTTCCACTTTTTCAAGTCCGTTTAATGTACCACCCATCATGTTTCCCATTCCTGGCATTGCACTCATCCCACCAACTTGTAAAATATTATTCAACTTAAATTCAGGAGATACCCAAATGGTAGCCGTGTCTTTTATGCCTAAAAATTTAGTGGTAATTAAATATGCTTTTACACAATTGTACCCAGCAATTTTTTTTGATTCCTTTGTATAACTCACTTCGGTTGTTGGCTCAACTTTTACACGTTCTTCTCTTCTAGCATTTGAAGACGTATCTCTTTTTCTTCTTTCGGCCATCATACTATCACGTTGCTTTTGCATAGCCGCTTGTTCTTCATCTGTTGCAAAAAATCCGGATTTGTTGCCCATCATTTCAATAATCGTGGTCGTTAATTTTTTTTCATTATCTCTAAAAATGGTTGATTTGCCCATTTCAGATTTGATGTTTGTTTTTACAAGATTGTCTTTTAAATAAGTGGTGAAGAAGGTTTCTCCATCCATCATATTTCTAAAATTCATTCCACCACGACCTTCGCCACCGCCACCAATATTTTGTACATCTTCCTCTTCCGGAGCGATGATGTTCATGGTGGTATTTATTACCGCTTGTGAATATGTTTTTACTTGTGCTTGCGTTTCAAAACTCATTAAAACGGCAAATGCCAAAATGATTTTTTTCATTGTATAAAATTTATCTGCGAATTTAATCAATTAATTGGTTCTGGCTCTTGGTGCAGTTTATAAATCGTTTCATGATTCTCACAATGTATTCAATTGTTGTACTAGCAAATGTTAGAAGCTTTTTATTTTAACTCACTTGTTTCGTAAACAATTGTATTATTATCAATTTTCTCTAAGTCAATTACAATATCATTGTACCAAAATTGTATATGATTTTCAGAAAAATCAATTCTGTAACAGCCAAGTTTCTTTAAATGCTGAATTAATTCTTTGTTTCTCTTTATGTATTTATTTATTGCTTCTTTTTCATTAATGGATAACCCATATTTACAATAAACATTCTTGGATATTTCTTTTTTGTCTAAATTGTAAGCTGCTAAACATTCATATTTAGTCAACGGTTCAAATGAATAATAATATTCAAACTTGTTAATATTTATATCAATTGTTTTCCATGTGTTAAGCAAAATAAATAAAATAATAATCCAATTTATTGAGTAAAATACAAACTCTTTTAAAAAAATACTTATCAAACAAAACACTATTATGTTGATTATAATAACTTCTAAATAAATAAATGGATTAAATAAAATAATTACTGATGATAAAATTGCAAGACCTAACAAAGTGAAGAATAAAATTTTTTCACTAGGTTTACGAAATCTACGAAATAACATTTATGCTATTTTTTTTATTTTTTTAAAGTTGTTTTTATAAATAGATATCCCCCGTTTTATCGAATACGAATCTTTTGCATCGTCAAAACCTGTTTTCTTCAACTGATTTAAATTTGCGCCTGTCAATAGCTCTCTCTCTTCTAGTCCAAATGCTGCACCTGCCGCACCGTAAAGAATGTTTCCATAATCGTCATATCTGACAAGTGTATCGTTATATTTTGATGAAAAATTAATTTTACGCATTATATTCGATTTCATAAGTACTTTTTTTATATTTTGAAGAGTCAAAAAATATACCAAAGAGTTATTTGCCAAAAATTGCCATTTTGACAAAATTTTAAGGACATTTTTGAAAGTAATCGGGTCATAAAAAGAAATCTAAACCTTTGCCCAATGATAGTATTTTGTGTCAAATGTCATTATAATATAGGTTGTCTGAATTACTAGCGTTTTGTTTTTTAAATTAAAAGTGTATAACCTTGATTTTGATGTGAATAACCTGTTGATAAACAAAATATTTAATTATACATTCATTTGAAATTTTCAAGTTTTGAAGTAGTGAATCTTGATTTTTCGCTTTTTTTAATTGATTCGGGATTGATTTTATTAACAACGGCCCCGATGTTTACATTTTAGTTATAATTATCAATCATTTTCACGTAGGTTTGTTGCCTAAAAATATAGAAAAGTGCGTTTAAAGAGTTTAGAAATTAAAGGATTTAAAAGTTTTGCAGACAAAACTGTTTTGCATTTCGACGAAGGCATCACTGGCGTTATCGGTCCCAATGGTTGTGGAAAAAGCAACATTATCGACAGCATCAGATGGGTTATTGGTGAACATAAAATCAGCAACCTCAGAAGTGAAAATCTAGAGAGTCTTGTTTTTAATGGTAGTAAAACCAGAAGCGCAAGCGGCTTGGCAGAGGTTAGTTTGACGTTTGAAAATACCAAAAACTTACTTCCTACCGAATTTAGTACTGTTACCATTTCTAGGAAATATTACAAAAGTGGAGAAAGTGAATACCGCTTAAATGATGTGTCGTGTCGCCTTAAAGACATTCATAATTTATTTATGGATACGGGTGTTAGCACGGATAGTTATGCCATTATTGAGTTGGGTATGGTGGATGATATTATTAAAGATAAAGAAAACAGCAGACGCAAAATGCTTGAGCAAGCTGCTGGTATTACGATTTATAAAACCAGAAAAAAAGAAGCTAAACTTAAGCTTGATGCTGCCGAACAAGATCTTGCACGTATTGAGGATTTGTTATTCGAAATCAATAATCAACTTAAAAGCTTAGAAAGTCAGGCAAAGAAAGCTGAGAAGTATTTTGAAATAAAGAAAGAGTACAAAGAAATAAGTATTGAATTGGCGAAAGCAGCATTGGAAGGTTTTAACATCACTTACCGCGATTTAAACCAACAACAACAAGAAGAAGTTGATAAGCGTATAGAACTTGAAACGGCAATCGCAAAAGAAGATGCAGCGCTTCAACAAGAAAAATTAAGCTACGTTGATAAAGAAAAGGAGTTACAACAATTACAGCAAGATTTTAATGGCATGGTGAGTTTGGTTAGAACCAAAGAAAGCGAGAAAGGCCTGGCAACGCAAAAGCTTCAGCATTTAAAAGAAAGAAAATCTACACTTGATGAATTTTTGCAGAAGTCAACAGGACAAGTAAAAGGATTAGAGGAAAGTATCAGTTTTACAGGAAACCAAATTGTTGAAGAACAAAATAAATTAAAGCAAATTGAAGATGGGCTTATTGTTTTAAAATCGACATTAGAAGATAAACGTAAAGTTTTTGACGACCAACGTGCAGCCATAGACGCTATGCGCAGGGAAAATCAAGCCATTCAAAGAAATCAATTTGATGCAGAAAAGAAAGTAGCGATTGCAGATACTTCCATTCAAAACATGCAGCGTTCATTGGCGCAACTTTTGGATGAAAAAACCAATCGCGTTAATCAAATTAAGCAATTAGAAGAAGATAAAATACAAAAAGAAAAAGCGCTTCAAGATAGTCAAGCTGAATTGCAGAAATTACAAGAAGCACACGAGTTTGCTAAAGAACAAATTTTTCAAACACAAAGCGTGCTTGAAGGTTTGAGAAGTAATTTAGCAGATGAAAATAGAAAATTAGATGCAAAGAAAAATGAACACGATCTTTTAAAAAGTTTAGTAGATTCATTGGAAGGTTATCCAGAAAGTGTAAAGTTTTTGCATAAAAATACAGGTTGGAATCATGCAGCACCATTGCTTTCGGATATTATTTATGTAAAGACAGATTATAGAGCAGCCGTTGAAAATGTATTGGATCCATATTTGAATTATTACGTGGTTAATAATTTAGAAGAAGCATTGCAAGCGGTGCATTTATTGGATAGCAATAAAAAAGGTAAGGCGAATTTCTTCATGTTGGATAAATTTAAAACTTCAACATCTGGCGCTCAGCCAAAAGATACCATCAAGGCAATGGACGTCATTGAGGTGGATGCTAAATATGCAGCACTTGCTCAAAATTTATTGGGTAATGTTTTTATTGCAGATAATGAAGAAGCATTGAATGATAATTCTGAAGCGATAATTTTAGAAAAAACAGGAAAGTACGTAAAAGGAAAATATGCACTTACTGGTGGTAGCGTAGGTTTGTTTGAAGGTAAAAAAATTGGACGTGCAAAAAATTTAGAAAAGCTTGTTGTAGATATTGAAGCACAATCAAAAATTGTTGCAGAAATAAAAGAGAATATTCAACTTAAGCACAACGAAGTAATTACGTTTAATAATCAATTGAAAGAGCAAGCGATAAAGCAAGCGCAGCAAGACATCAATGGATTAAACAATCAGATTTTCGCGATTCAAAATAAGCTTGAAAATTTAATTCATCAAAATGGAATTGCTGAGGGAAGGATTAATGATTTAAACACAAACTTACAAACCAATCAGGATGCCATTGCGCAAACACGTATTGAGTTGGCTGCATTTAATAATGCTCTAGAGGAAATGCAACAAAAAATTGTATTGATTGAATCGGAATATTCTAATGCTGAAAAAGAATACAATGCTTCAAACAATGCATTTAATGAAGGGAATCTTCAATTAACACGTCAACAAAGTAAAATTGCTTCCAACAAACAAGAACTTGATTTTAAATCAAATCAATTAAAGGATTTGGTGGCTCAAGTAGAAGCAAGCAATACACAACTTTCGGAAGTAATTGGAAATATTGAAACAACCGATTTAGATTTAAAGCAAATTGAAACGGATTTGGTTTCTTTGATGCAAAACAAAGACGAAGCAGAAAAGAATTTGAATATAGCGGATCAGGCATATTACAACATCAGAAATATGCTTGCTGAGAAAGAAAGCGAATTGCGTTCTAAACAAAAAACCAAAGAAGGTATTGATACTTTATTGAATGAAATCAAAGATCGATTAACCGAATTGAAGTTGCAATTGGCTGGAATGAAAGAGCGTTTGCATGTAGAGTTTAGAATTGATTTAGATGAGATAATCGACGAGCCAAGAGCAACTCAAACACCGCTTAATGAATTGCAGGAAAAAAATGAAAGGATGAAAAAGCGCCTCGAAAATATGGGCGAAGTAAATCCTACCGCAATTGAAGCATACAC
>CANFUJ010000167.1 GCA_947450165.1 Chitinophagaceae bacterium | reverse complement strand
TTTTTAGAAGGTAAAGAATTTGCTCAGGAAATCGGTTTCCCATTGGTAATCCGTCCTTCTTTTACATTGGGTGGCAGTGGCGGTGGTATCGTATTTAAAAAGGAAGAACTTGATGAAGCACTCCACAATGGTTTAACAGCGTCACCTATTCATGAAGTACTGGTAGAAAAAGCCGTTTTGGGTTGGAAAGAATTTGAATTGGAATTGTTAAGAGACAATGCAGATAATGTGGCCATTATTTGTACGGTTGAAAACTTCGACCCAATGGGTGTTCATACGGGCGATAGTATAACCGTTGCCCCAGCAATGACCTTATCTGATACCGCATACCAATTGATGAGAAACACTGCAATAAGCATGATGCGTAATTTGGGCAATTTTGCGGGTGGTTGTAATGTTCAGTTTGCGTTAAATCCTCAAACCGAAGAAATCATCGTAGTAGAAATCAATCCTAGGGTTTCACGTTCTTCTGCTTTAGCCAGTAAAGCAACAGGATATCCCATTGCAAAAATTGCGGCTAAATTAGCGCTTGGTTACAACCTCGATGAACTTAAAAATCAAATCACACAATCTACATCTGCATATTTTGAGCCAGCTTTAGATTATGTTATTGTAAAAATACCACGTTGGAATTTTGACAAATTTAAAGGTGCAAATGATACCCTTGGATTTCAAATGAAAAGCGTTGGTGAAGTAATGGGCATTGGACGCAGCTTTGCAGAAGCCATTCAAAAAGCTTGTCAAAGTTTGGAAAACGAAGCCGTTGGTTTGGGTTATTATGGCAAAAGCTTAATGCACACCGAAGAATTACTCGAATACATTAAAATTCCAAAATGGGATAGACTGTTTCGAATTAAAGATGCATTAATGGCTGGTGCAAGCGTTAAAAATATCTGCGAAAAAACCAAAATAGACCGCTGGTTTATCTACCAAATACAAAAGATTTGTGACCTCGAAAAACAAATACAAAATCATAATTTAAGTACACTGCCAGATGATTTATTGTTTGAGGCAAAACAAATGGGATTTAGTGATGAGCAATTGTCGCGAATCATGAAGGAAGATAATAGTGAATTAATTTATGAGCGTAGAAAAGCAATGGGCTTAACCCGTGTATTCAAAATGGTGGATACTTGTAGTGCTGAGTTTGCTGCAAAAACACCTTACTTCTACTCTACTTTTGAAAGAAAATCCATCGAAGGAAATCTTACTTCCAATGAATCGATTGTATCAGATAAAAAGAAAATTATTGTTTTAGGAAGTGGCCCAAATCGAATTGGACAAGGCATTGAATTTGACTATTGTTGTGTGCATGGATTGTTGGCCATTAAAGAATGTGGTTACGAAGCCATCATGGTAAATTGTAACCCTGAAACCGTTTCTACCGATTTTGACATTGCCGATAAACTATATTTTGAACCCGTATTTTGGGAGCATCTATGGGAGATTATCGAACACGAAAAACCTGAAGGTGTAATTGTACAATTGGGTGGACAAACTGCTTTGAAATTGGCAAAACGTTTACACGCAAAAGGGATAAAAATTATTGGAACCTCTTTCGACAATATGGACATCGCCGAAGATAGAGGCCGATTCAGCGATACATTGAAAGCATTGGATATTCCTTATCCAAAATATGGTACTGCTTATAACACAGACGAAGCCATTGAAGTAGCGCAAGAAGTAGGTTATCCTGTTTTAATCAGACCAAGTTATGTATTGGGTGGACAAAGAATGCGTATTGTGTTAAACGACGAAGAACTGGAAAAAGGCGTTTTAAGTTTGTTGAAACATTTACCAGGAAACAAAATCTTAATTGATCATTTTTTAGACAGATGTCAGGAAGCAGAAATCGATGGAATCTTTGATGGTACTGATTTCCATGTGATGGGTGTAATGGAACATATCGAACCAGCAGGAATACACAGTGGCGATAGTAATGCCGTTTTACCTCAATTTAATTTGAGTCCATTGATTGTGCACACCATGGAAGAATATGCCGAAAAAATTGCACGTGCTTTAGATATTCGTGGTTTAATCAACATTCAGTTTGCCATTAAAAATGGCAATGTGTTTATCATTGAAGCTAACCCAAGAGCATCGCGTACCACACCTTTCATTGCAAAAGCATATCAAATACCATATTTGAATATTGCTACAAAAGTGATGATGGGTACAGCAAAATTGAAGGACTTTACATTTGAAAAAAAGCTTGAAGGTTTTGCCATAAAAGAACCTGTTTTTTCTTTTAATAAATTCCCAGGTGTAAATAAAGAGCTTGGCCCAGAAATGAAAAGTACTGGTGAAGCGATCAGATTTATTAAAGATTTACGCGACCCATATTTCCGTCAATTATACAAGGAAAGAAGTATGCATTTGAGTAAATAAACTTCAGTGCAATTTAGTATGCGGATGTTTATTTTTTTGTATGCTTTTTACAATCCCGATATGAAAACAAGCACCGTTGATAAGGATTATCATGCCAATGGTTATTGGCATGATGGTGCAATGTTATTTTCCAATTTCCTGTTTTTCGCAATTTTTAATTTTTTTCAAGAAAATATTCTGAAGCTCAATCTAGGCTTAATTTAGATTTTTATTTAGGGTGACCCATTTCGAAAAAAAGGATATGATAATTTTTTTGAAAATTACTTGAGTAATATTTATTTGAAGTGGTTTATTGATTGGAAACTTTGCTTATTTACGATATTGCAATATTGCAATATTACGTGTACCCAACTCAAATAGCCAAATATTTTCACTAAAGATTATTCATGAAAATCTACTTATTTGGAGATTCCCTTTTGGTGTTTATTTGCTACGTTATTATGAGGTTTATTCGTTTAATGTTTTGAGTCTAATTGATATTTTAGCCTGTTTTCCGCAACTTTTAATTTTTTCAAGAAAATCCTATGAAAATCAATGTGGGCTTAATTTAGATTTTTATTTTGGGTGACCCAATCCGGAAAAAAGGAGTAAATAAACTTCAGTGCAATTTAGTATGCGGATGTTTATTTTTGGAGATGCTTTCTTCAATTCCCGTATGGAAACAAGCCCCACTCATTAGGGTTATCATACCTATTACTGTTGGTATTATGACGCAATGGTATTTTCCCATTTCAATATTTTGGTTATTGATATTGCTCGCTGTTTGTTTGCTTAATTTTTTCTTTTTCGATACACTTTCAGTTATGCTTCGTTATAAATTTCGTTACGTACAATCTGCAATACTGCTTTGCATTATTCTGTTTATAGGAATGATATTAACATGGAATAAAAATCTTCAAGATCATCAAAATTGGTATGGTCATTTTTATAAAAAAGAAGAAGTCATTTTAGTAAGCATAGAAGAGCCATTAACCGAAAAAGAAAAAACATACAAAACCATCATTGCTGTAAAAAAAATTGTTTCTGACAAAGAAGCGCATAATGTTTATGGGAATATTCTAGTGTATTTTAAAAAAGGAATTAACGCTTCCAATTTAAAATACGGCGATGTCATTTGGATAAAAAAGCCATTACAAAAAATTGTCAACTCTGGAAACCCTGGTTCATTTAACAATCAGCAATATCAAGCCTTTCAGCAAATTTATCATCAAGTATATTTAACTGAAAATGATTACATCATAACAAATAAAAACGAAGCAAATAAATTACGGAAAACAGTTTATGCGCTTCGAGATTTTACGCTAAATGTATTAAAACAAAATCTCTCTAATAAAGATGGAATTCTTGGCATTGCAGAAGCTTTATTGATTGGATATAAAAATGATCTTGATTCGAATCTTACACAATCATATAGTAAAGCGGGTGTAGTTCATATCATTGCTATAAGTGGATTGCATTTGGGTTTAATTTATGGATTGTTGCTTTGGTTGTTGAACAGAATACCTTTCATAAATAAAAATGAATGGATAAAAGCATTGATATTGTTGAGTTGTTTGTGGATGTTTTCATTAATGACTGGTGCATCTGCTTCTGTTTTGCGCAGCGCAGTAATGTTTACCTGCATTATCATTGGAAACGTGATGAATCGAAAAGCATCGATATATAATTCGCTTGCCGCTTCTGCATTTTTACTACTTTGTTACAATCCATATTTAGATTGGGATGTTGGATTTCAATTGAGTTATTTAGCCATAATTGGCATTGTATGGTTGCAAAAACCGATACAACATTTAATCAGCCCAAATAATAAAATAGTTTTTAAAATTTGGGAAATGGCATCCATTATTATTGCAGCACAAATCATTACGTTCCCCATTTGTGTATATTATTTTCATCAGTTTCCCAACCTATTTTTATTGAGTAATTTAATTGCCGTTCCATTATCAACGATCATCTTATTTGCAGAAATATTTTTGGTGCTATTTTTAAAAATTTCATTTTTAGCAAAACTTGATTCTACATTTATTTTTTATTCCATTCAATTTTTAAACAAAACCATTGTGCAGATTAATAATATCCCATTTTCAATTTGGGATAATATTTATGCAGATGCTTGGAGCACGATATTTTTATATGGATTTGTGGTGTTTGGATTATGTTGGATTTTACAGCATCAAAAACATTTTTTTAAGCTTTCCCTTTGCTGCAGTTTATTGTTTTATGGGAATCATGCATTTGCCGAAATCAAAGCCATTCAACAACATAAACTTATTATTTACAATTATTCACATCATTTGGCAATTGATTATTTGAGTAAAAATAAATTCCAGTTTTTAGGAGATCCAACAATGGAAAAAGACGAGAAAATAATTTCGAATGTGCTAAAACCTTCTAGAATTTATTATCGCGCCAATGAACCTTTGGAAAGTCATAAACAATTTTATTTTTATAAAAACATAATCTCAATACACAACAAACGAATCATGGTTATAGACAGTACTTCTTGCTTTATACCTATAAAAAATAAAATTGACCTTGATGTGCTTGTTGTTTCAAAAAGTCCAAAATTAAATTTTCATGAAATTTTATGTGCAATTCAACCTAAAATAGTTGTTTTAGATGCAACAAACAGTTTGTGGAAAATAACAAAATGGAAAAAAGAGTGTGATGCGCTAAATTTGCGTTGCTTTTCAATTAAAGATCAAGGTGCATTTGTGATGAACCTGCAATAATTATTATACTTAGCAACATTTACGATGAAAAAAATTCAATCCGCGTTAATTTCTGTTTTTTATAAAGATGGTCTTGAGCCCATTGTAAAATGCCTGCACCAACATGGTGT
>CANFUJ010000166.1 GCA_947450165.1 Chitinophagaceae bacterium | reverse complement strand
TTCACGGCATCTGCATTCTCTTTGTTGTCTTCTGTATCGGTAAGTAATGCAATTTGTTGTAAATAACTGCCCAAGCTTTTATCGCCAACTTCTCCATCTTCAATGTTCATAGGGGTTTCGGTAAACTCTTTGATGGAGTTTAATAATTCTTGCACGTTTTCATATCGCGCCAATCCTTCGGTCGTTTTATCATTAAATAATTCTTTAACAATGTTGGTGCTTTTTCCAATAATAACCGAAAGATCATAAGCATTCTTTTTAACAAGCTCACTTTGAAACATTTTTATCATGGTCACAAAATTATCAATACATTCAAGCGTGCCACTTTTAAAGCCATGAAATGCTGCATTAGTAAGGATATCCCAAACACTAGAGTTGTTGTTGTTGGCAATTAATACCAATCTATCAATCGTTGTTTTACCAATGCCTCTAACTGGATAATTGATAACGCGTTTTATGGCTTCTTCATCTCTAGGATTAACCACCAATCGTAAATAAGCTATAAAATCTTTTACCTCTTTCCGTTGATAGAAACTCATACCTCCATAAATCTTATACACGATTCCCATGCGGCGCAGCGATTCCTCAAAGCTTCTACTTTGGGCATTAGTACGGTATAAAATCGCAAAATCATTGTTGTAAAAATGGTTGCGCAATTTTAATTCTTGAATGGTATCGGCTACAATTTTTCCTTCATCATTATCCGTCATGGTGCGGATAAGTTTTATTTTTTCGCCTTCACCATTATCGGTAAATAATTTCTTTTCAATTTGCCCTTTGTTGTAGCCAATTACTTGATTGGCCACATTTAGAATGTTTTTGGTACTGCGATAATTCTGTTCCAATTTCACCACTTTTATCTCGTCATAATCTTTTTGAAATTGAAGAATATTTTCAATCGTTGCGCCACGGAAGCTATAGATACTTTGCGCATCATCACCAACCACACAAACATTTTCGTGCATTGCACCAAGTAATTTTACAATTTCATATTGCACCGTATTTGTATCCTGATACTCATCAATCATGATGTATTTAAACTTGTGTTGGTATTTGCTCAAGCATTCGGGAAATCCGGTGAGCAGGTCGTACATTTTAAATAAAAGATCATCAAAATCCATCGCGCCATTTTTAAAACAACGGCTGCTATATGCTCTATATATTCTGCCGATTTCCGGACGTTGAGATCGTGCATCTTCTTGTTGTAGAAAACCATCGTTCATATATTCTTCTGGACCCACTAATGCATTCTTTGCTAAAGAAATTCGATTCAATACAATATTGGGTTTGTATTGTTTTTCATCGAGGTTAAGTTCTTTAACAACGGTTTTGATGACAGATTTTGCATCGTCACCATCGTAAATGGTAAAGTTTGAAGGATATCCCAACCGAGGCGCTTCGCCGCGTAATATTCTTGCGAAAACACTGTGGAAAGTACCGATGTATAAATTACGGGCATCTGTGCCGCCCAGAATTTTTTCGATACGTTCTTTCATTTCGGCAGCAGCTTTATTGGTAAACGTTAGGGCTAAAATATTAAAAGCATCTACACCACTTGCCATCAAATGCGCAATTCGAGTAGTAATCACTTTGGTTTTTCCACTTCCGGCTCCGGCAATAATCATAATTGGACCGTCTCTGTGGGTAACGGCTTCGCGTTGGGGTACGTTTAAATCATCTAAGTATTTGGACATAAAACAAATGTACGAATAGCATTATTGGGATTTTAAAGTGTGAAGAAATAAATCTAAACTGTTTTTATTTTGGTATAAAATTCATAGAACAAATTAGATTATTCTATTTTTTTTGTACTTTGTTGAATAATTCAAATTGATATGAAATTGAAACTAGTTCAAAATGCTTGTGCATTGATTTGTAGTTTGTTGATTTTGCAATCATGTAATAATGACGATGCGTATTTTTCTTCAAAAGGCGGGTTGTTGCCAACAGAATATATTTATGTTCAGGATGGTTTATTTTCTCAGACCTTTCAAAATAATACAGTTGCATTGGGAACTGCTGTAACTTTTGTAAACACTACTTCATCAAATCATACCATTATTTCCGACGATAATTTTACAATACAAACGCCTACTATTTTCCCCAATAAAAGTTTTTATTTTAAAAAAGACACGATTGGCACGTTTGGTTATCATTGTGTAGAGCATCCTACAGTGAGGGGAACGATTACTTATAGGCCTTAGAAAAACGTTTGTTGTTTGGCGTTGGACCTAACTCCAATTAAGTGCCAAGTTTCCAGAATCAAGTATATAATTTTTTTTGGTGTTGAATGCGTTTATTGGACTGATTGAAAATCAGCGCTAACCTTTTGAATGCATTGAACCTATTGAACGTCTGAAACGTCTGAAACCGCTCAAACCGCTCGAAAGGGTTGAAAATCTTCTACCCCTCCTCAAACTTTTCAATACCTTAGCATTTTAAAAATGTTGTATGAATAAAATCAAGATTTTTTTATGCTTTTTGTGCATTGGTGTAAATGCTTCAGCACAACAGCGACCTGTTGCGTTTAAGGGGGCTTTAATTTATCCCATTAAAGGCGCTCCAATTCAAAATGGAATTCTCGTTGTACAAAACGGAGTTATTTTAAGTGTTGGAAATGATGAATCAGCCATTCCAGCGAATGCAGAAATTGTAAACGTAAAAGATAAGGTGATTATGCCAGGCTTGGTGGATACCCATTCGCATTTAGGTGGTCCCGAAGGAGGTGATTATTCTAATCCAATAAACCCCGAAGCGCGTGCAATGGATGCCATTGATCCAACAAGTGATGGATTTAAAAAAGCATTGGCGGGTGGAATTACTACCATAAATGTAATGCCAGGCTCGGGGCATTTGATGAGTGGACAAACCGTTTATTTAAAAATGCGTGATGGAAAAATCATTGAAGATTTATTGATTACCAATGAAAAAGGCGTTTATGGTGGCTTAAAAATGGCAAATGGCACCAATTCAATGAGAAGTGGTTCTGGTTTTCCGGGTACAAGGGCAAAAAGTGCATCATTGGTTCGGGAATTGTTTTTAAAAGCGCAGGCATACAAAAAGAAAATGGAAAAAGCTGGGAAAGACAGCAGCAAAATGCCCGAAAGAGATTTAGCCATGGAGCCGTTGGTGGAAGTATTAAACGGAAAAAGAGTGGTTCACTTTCATACCCATAAATCCAATGACATATTAACGGTTATTCGACTATCAAAAGAATTTGGTTTTAAACCGGTTTTGCATCATTTATCAGAAGGTTGGAAAGTAGCAGATGAAATTGCTTTAGCGGGATTACAAGCTTCTATTATTGTAATTGATGCCCCAGGCGGAAAAATGGAAGCTGTCAATTTAACCTTAGAAACTGGTGCAAAACTTGAAAAAGCAGGTGTACCAGTAGCGTTCCATACCGATGATGGCATTACTGATTCGAGATTATTTATACGTGCTGCTGCACTTTCGGTTAGAGCAGGCATGAGCAGAGAAAAAGCGCTCGAAGGATTAACCATCGTAGGGGCAAAAATGCTCGATTTATCTTCAAAAGTAGGTTCTTTGGAAAAAGGAAAAGATGCAGATTTTATCATTTTATCTGGCGACCCACTTAGTGTTTATACCAAAGTAGAACAAACTTGGGTTGAAGGAACCAAACGTTATGATATTTCAAATCCAGCCGATAGGGCTTTTTTAACGGGTGGCTATGGCGTTTTTTCATCTGATAGAGGCGAATTTCATCATCATGGCGATGAAGAAGAAGATGCTGAAGTTGGAAATTAATTAAAATTCATAGTTTTTTATAAATGCGTACAAACATTAAAATATGAAAAAAACATTTTTGTTTTTATTGATTTCAACTGTTGCCCCGGTATTTTTATTGGCACAAATTGCCATAAAAGCGGATATCATCTATCCTGTTTCTATTGCTCCAATCAAAGAAGGTGTTATTTTAATAGAAAATGGCAAAATAAAAGCTGTGGGGAAAGTAGCAGAAATATCAATTCCTTCAAATTATAAGATATACGAATCTAAAACCGTTACACCAGGTTTGATTGATGCGCGCACACTAATTGGCATGTCGGGAGTTTTAAATATACCGGTAGATCAGGACCAATTGGAAAAATCCAGTCCAATTCAACCCGAACTTAGGGCAATTGATGCATATAATCCAGAAGAAGCGCTGGTAAAAGTGGCGCGTGAGTATGGAATAACCACTATTCATACTGGTCATGGTATTGGAGCTTTGGTAAGCGGGCAAACTATGGTGGCAAAAACCAAAATGGGTACTACTGATGATGTGGTTGTAAAGCCTTTTTCGATGTTGGCAATGACGATTGGTCCTTCTGTTTCCGAAAAGTTTTCATCGCCTGGTACAAAAGCCAAACAGGTTTCTATGATAAGGGCCGAATTGATGAAAGCACAGGTATATTTGAAGAAAATGTTGGATAAAGACAGCACCAAGCATCCAACATTTGATTTGAAAATGGATGCGCTATCTAAGTTATTGAAAGGCGAAGTAAAAGCGATGATTACGGCAAATAAAGCGGTGGATATCATGAATTCCATCAGATTATCTAAAGAATTTGGCTTTAAGTTGGTGTTAGATGGCGCAGCAGAAGCGTATAGATTGATAGATGAAATTAAAAAAGCAAATGCAGAAATTATCCTTCATGCAACGATGGCCAGAAACGAAGATGAAATGTTGAACATGACTAGAGAATCAGCCTCAATACTTACAAAAGCAGGGATTTCGGTGAGTATTGAAAGTGGATATGAAGGGTATGTTCCAAAAACGAGAATAGTATTATTTGAAGCCGCATTAGCTGCTGCGTATGGACTAACTTTTGATGAAGCATTAAAAACCATTACCATCAATCCAGCAAAATTATTGGGTGTTGATACCAGAATAGGTTCTTTAGAAGTAGGAAAAGATGCAGATTTGGTGTTATTTAATGGTGATCCATTTGAATATACTACAAATGTGAGTACCGTTTTAATAGACGGAGTGGTGGTTTATGATAAGGTAAAATAACTTATTGAATTTCAAAACCTACGGTTTCTTTTTTGGATTATAAAAAAATCATGAAGAAAGACGACGAGAATTTATTATTTTATTTTAATTTGTTTGAATTGATTTATTGAAAAGTCACTTTGCTTATTTACGATATTGCAATATTGCAATATTACGTGTTTTCAATTCGAACAGCCAAATATTTTCACTAAAGTTTATTCATGAAAATCCACCCATCTTTCGCTTTGTGTTTCTAC